>NZ_JNUP01000024.1 GCF_000758165.1 Spirochaeta lutea
GCTTCAAGGGTGGGGGAAGGTTTGTAAAAAGTTACAGGGTTTTGCGCACTATGATTGCAGATCAGCCCCGACCATGCTACGATTTCGAGGTGAAACGCCTACTGGTTCTCCCCCTGATATACATATTCTCATGGGCCCTCATCACTGCCTTGGGAGTCGGGTTGAGCCTTTCCTTACTTGCAGCAACCACCAGTCCCCAGGCCCTGAATGCAGTACCCTTCGTGTACAGGCTGCACGCCCTCTCAGTGCTGCCCACTGCGGGACTCGCCGGATTCGCCGGAGCCTGGATCTTCAGCATGTGGCTGCTAAAACGCTGGGGCCGGCCGGTGGTACCGGGGCTGATAATCCTGTTCCTCCTCAGCGTGGCCGGACTTACCTTCGGCAGCATGGGCCTGGCTGGGCTGTTCCGGGGCTTTGACGAATCAGGGATTCCCGGGGTGGGCCACGGGGTGGAACCCGGACGGGTAGAAACCTATCCCCAGGGGTTTTTTATTACCAGAAAGGCGGATCCCCTGCTGCTGCAGGATGTGTACTACCGCCACCGGGGAATGCCCGGGCAAATTGTTGGTCAGGTGTATTACGATACCCAGGCGGAAGAACTGATCTTCCCCGATCGGACGCTGGCTGTTACGGAGATCACCTCCTCCGCCCGAGGGCGGGTGGATACGCCACCGGTACTGGCAGCTCTGGCTGAATGGGGCAGAGATGTATCGGGTGTGTTTCTACTCTACGGCCGGGAGCTGTCGGTGCGGCTGGCGGTGTTAGCCCTTGCGCTGAGTCTCTTTGCTCTGGGCGGCTGGACCCTCCAGAGGGCCAGGGCGTGGCCGTTTTTGGCGCCCTTCTACGGGCTGCTGCAATTCGGCGCCGGGTTGTTTGTATTACAGCTCTTTCAACGCCAGGCGGTTCAGGAACTGGTGATGGCCTTTGTACAGTTCCGGGGATTAGCATACCTCGGCCCCGGGCTGCTCGCCCTGGCGGGGATTGTAATGTTGGTTCTGGGGGTCTTTCTGCCCGGTGACCCCCAGGAGGGGGCGGCGGAGCCGCGCCGGAAAAGGAGGGCCAATGCCTAAGGCAAGGCTTCTGGTAACCCTGATCATCCTGCATCTGGTAGCGGCCTTCGGGCTTTTGGTTTGGAATGGCCTGCATGTGCCGGATGCCTTGGTGGGTGATTTTCTTCTGCCCTGGCTGCTCCAGCGGACTGCCATGCAGTGGATAACCCTCTGGGTACCCGTTACCATGGTGGTGTTTCTCCTGCGTTACAGTCTCTTACCCGTTTTTTTCCATGAACATGATCTGACGTCTTTGCCTGAACCGAGAACCGCCCTGGGGTCGGTGGTTTTGCTGGTTCTGCTGATGACCCTTATCCGGTTGATCGCCCTGCCGGGCCTTGTTGCTGGGCAGGAGAGCTTTCAGAACACCTCCATTCTGGTTCGCCGGGGAGTGGAGGACGCCCAGACCTTGGCGCGCCAGGGGGAGTTGTACCAGGCGGTAACCAGGATAGAAAATGTTTTGAACCTCGCGCCGGGGTATCCCGAGGGTATTGCAGTGCGGGAGGATATCTATAATCGAATCTCCCGGGAAGAAACCGAGAAAACCCAGGATCCCGAGACACCCCTACCCACCCTGCCCCTGAACCGGAGTTTCGCGGAGATACTGGAGCGATCCCGGACGGCTTTGGAGCAGGAGGACTTCTTCACCGCCCTCTACTACGCCGAAACGGCCCTTACCATGAAGGATATGCAGGAGGAGCCCCGAGCCCGGGCCCTGCGTGAACAGGCCCGGCGGGGCATTCTTCGAATGGAGCTGTCGGGGCAGGAACGACAGGATTACCAGGCCTTCGCTCAGAAACGCAGGGCCCTGGATGCCTACGAGCAGGGCCGGTATATCGAGGCCTACTATCTGCTTGCCGAGTTGGAGCAGCAGGATCCCCTGGATCCGGATGTTCAGGAATGGTTTCCCCTGGTCAAGGCCGGGTTGGAGCGGATGTCGTTTTTTATCCAGGACGCCCAGGCGGCCTTGGGCGGCCAGGTGCGGGGACCGGTGGTCTGGGTGGATTCGGAGAGCGGTCTTGTTATATCGGCCGATTCCATGGCACGGGATGCCCTGGGGTTTTTCTTCTACGATCTGGAAATTATCGGCTTTGATTCTGCGGTTTGGTACCGGGGCGAAGCTCCCTATGCCAAGGTGGTGGTGGATAGTCCCCCGGAAGACTCCGAGGCAGAGTTGGGTTGGTATCTGTTGACCCGGGGAATTGACCGGGAACAGCCCGGGGTAGAGAGCAGTCTGGAGGCTCAGGTACCGGGAGAGCCGGACCTGGAGGTGGCACCCCAGATCCTTGCCCTGGCAAACGATCCCGAGGTGTTGTGGAATCTGGGGGCCGGGGCACAGGGAACCCGGGGCATACCCACCGGAGCCTTGTTCGGCATGATAGGCCAGGCTTCCCGGCTCGGCCACGGGGTGCAGGCCTTGATCGTTGAAGCCGGGGACAGGATTCTCCGGGCCCTGGTGGATCTCGTTGTGTTAATGACCTTGATTATTACGGCTTGGCGGGGGCGGGTACGGGTTACCGGGAGTCGGATTATCGGCTCCTTTGTCATGCTGCCCCCTGGGGCCCTGGTCATGTGGGCCCTGTACCAGGGGACGGTGTGGTTAGTGGATGTAGGGGCGGCGCTTTTGGTGCAGCACGGCGGGCTGGCCTTGGTTCTGGCGGTTATCGGGCCGGTGCTGGGGCTGCTCTTTGTGGTGCTTCTGCTGCGGTTTTCGGTTTTATTCCATGCTAAGGGTTAGACGATTATTCCTCGGAGTTGTTCCATGGATTACCGCCGGGCTGGGGTTCGTCCTGGGGTGGTACGGTGCCTTGTTAGGGCTATTGTCGGGGTTATTGCTGGGACAATTGATGTACGGTCAGTATGCCGCCCGGCAGATTAGAGGCGTCTTGGGCTGGAAGGGCCGGGACCCAGGGTCGGTGTATGACGATGAGCTTATTCTCCTGGCCTTGGGGGTAGGGGCGGTGTTTTTGGACGGGCCGCCGAAGGTCGCCCAGATCCAGGTGCTTCAGGGGTACATCGGTCAGGTGGTGGCCCTCAGGCCCTCGGAGATTCCCCTGCTCCGGCAGCTCAGCGACGATATGATCCGGCTGCAGGGACCCCGGGCTCCTCAGGCTCAGGTGCTCTGTTCCCTGGCACTGGCTCACGGCCGGTGGCTGGCCAGCTCCCGGGAGGCCATGGCCCAGAATCACTCCGGTCTTTCCAGACACCGCCTATCCGGGCCCCGGCCCCGGGTCTTGGGGCTTCCCAGGACGGATCGCAGCCCGGAGAATCTGGCGATCTGGCTGTACCATCTGGCCGGCTCGGAACGGGAGGGCATGACCCGGAGTAAGCTGGAGGTGTTGCTGGGGATTTGCCGGTGTTTAGGGGTGCAGGAGCAGGCCATGCTCGCCAGGTTCCGTCAGGGGCCCCATCTATCCGGGGATGCGCTGGAGCGTCTGGGGCTTCCCGAGGATTCCGGGGCTGAACAGATTAAACAGCGCTATCGGCGGTTGCAGCGGGATCTCCACCCCGACCGGCGCAACGGGGTGCCGGGCCAGGGCTATCAGGAGGTGCAGGATGCCTACCAGATTCTCCGGTGGCAGCTGGAGCTGCCGGAAGAATCGGCGGACCCTGCCCTCCAGAAGAGCGGCATCAGCCGGTAGGCAGGCGTTGTATATTGGCCCCTAGGCTCTGCAGGCGGCTGGCGAGGTTCTCGTATCCCCGTTCAATCTGATAGACATTCTGGATAATACTCTGGCCTTCGGCCGCCAGGGCGGCTATGACCATGGCCATACCGGCCCGGACGTCGGGGCTTACCAATTCGCTGCCCGATAGGCGTGCGGGTCCGGAAATAACCGCCCGGTGGGGGTCGCAGAGGACGATCCGGGCCCCCATGCCGATAAGCTTGTCCACAAAGAACATCCGGCTTTCAAACATTTTCTCGTGGATCAGAACCGTGCCCTCGGCCTGGGTGGCCAGGGTGATGATGATGCTCATGAGATCCGGGGGAAAGCCCGGCCAGGGGGCGTCGTCAATCTTGGGAATCATCCCCCCTAAATCGGGAACAACCCGGAGAGACTGGCCCTTGGGCACGTGGATGGTGCTTCCCTCGGTTTCCCAATGGACCCCCAGTTTTGCCATGCCCAGCTTGACCATCTTGAGGTGCTGGGGGGCGGCATCGGTAATGGTGAGCTCACCCCGGGTGACTGCGGCCAGTCCTATGAAGCTGCCGACCTCCATAAAATCCGCGCTGATGGCAAAGTCGGTGCCGCCCAGTTTCTTTACACCCCGGATGGTCAGGATATTGCTGCCGATGCCCGAGATTCCGGCGCCCATGGCATTGAGCATATTGCAGAGATCCTGGACGTGGGGTTCGCTGGCGGCGTTCTCAATGACCGTGGTACCATCGGCCAGGACGGCCGCCATGATGGCGTTTTCGGTAGCGGTTACCGAGGCCTCATCGAGAAACAGATCCACCCCCACCAGGCGGTTGCTGGTGAGCTTAAAGACGCCGTCCACCTCGACCCGGGCTCCCAATGCCTCCAATGCCAGAAAGTGGGTATCCAGCCGGCGACGGCCGATAACATCCCCTCCCGGAGGCGGTAGGATAATCTTTCCCGTCCGGGCTACCATGGGGCCGGCAAAGAGAATGCTGGCCCGGATGCGCCGGGAAAGATCAACGGGGATCTCGGAGGTTTTTATATCATGGGCGGTTATATGGTATTCTCCGTGACTGTCTCCGGGGATAACCGCCGCCCCCAGACGGGTGAGTACCTGGAACATCACGTCCACATCTTCGATATCGGGAATATTGCGCAGGGTCACCTGCTCATCTGTCAGCAGGGCAGCCGCAATACAGGGCAGGGCGGCGTTCTTGTTTCCGCTGGCTTTCACGGTTCCCTTGATGGGGAACCCGCCTTCAACTACATACTTGTACATGGCTGTGATAATCCCTTAAAAGGTAGGTTTCTGTCAACGTTTTGTCCAAAGCCGGCCCCTGCCCCTGGGACAGCCGCCGGGCATTTGGTATATTTTTAGACTATGAAGATTATGAAATTTGGGGGAACCTCGGTGAAGGACGCAGGCCGGATCCGGGGGATGGTGGACATAGTTGCCCAAGCAGCCGACCGGTATCCGGTGCATATTGTCTGTTCAGCCATGAAGGGCATAACCGACGATTTGATCCGTATCGCCCGGATGGCCGAGGACGGTGACGGCGGGTACAAACAGATTATCGAAGAAATCTGGACGCGTCAGCTGGATGCGGTGGATGATCTGTTTGAACCCGACGGTCTGGGGGATGACGCCCCCCGGCGGTACCGCGAGGGGGTAATGAGTCAGCTCCAGGGACTGCTTAAGGAACTCCGGGAGATCAGCCACGGGGTGTTCCTGGTGCGGGAGTGCAGCCCCCGCAGCCTGGATCTGGTCATGAGTTTCGGTGAGCGGATGAACAACAGTCTGATTGCCGCTTATATGAATAGCATCGGCATTCCGGCCTTCTTCGTGGATGCCCGTCAGCTTGTGAAAACCGATACCTCCTACGGCCGGGGCGAGGTGAACTTTGCGAAGACCAACGACAACATCCGGCGCTTTTTTAATCAGCACGAGGATGATGGCATCGGCGTTATTACCGGGTTTGTGGCCAGTACCGATAAGGGTATCACCACCACCCTGGGGCGTAACGGCAGCGATTACTCCGCCAGCATCTTCGGGGCGGCCCTGGGTGCCAGCGATATTGAAATTTGGACCGATGTGGACGGGGTTCTGGAAGCCGATCCCCGGGTAGTGCCCGAGGCGGCGGTCATCGACGATCTGGGGATTGACGAGGCCATGGAAATGTCCTACTTCGGGGCGGAGGTCCTGCATCCCTATACCATGCTGCCTGCCGTGGAAACGGGGATTCCCATCTGGATTAAAAACACCATGAACCCCTCGGTGCGGGGGACCAGGATCGGGGGAGACGCCCCCCAGCGGGAGGCCTCTATTACCGGTATCGCCTCCATCCCCCGGGTTGCCATGATTAACGTGGTCGGCGGGGGAATGGTGGGTGCCCGGGGAATCGCCTCGAAGATCTTCCTGGCCCTTGCCCGGTCCGAGGTGAATATCATCATGATAAGCCAGGCATCCAGCGAGCATTCCATCTGTGTGGTGCTGCGGGAGGATGAGGCGGAGACTGCAGAAACCTGTCTGCGTCAGGACCTGGCCCATGAGCTGCGGATACGTCAGCTCCAGACCATCCAGGTTATCCGCGGGCTGGAGGTTGTATCCATCATCGGGTCCGGGATGCGGGGTCGCCCGGGGGTAAGCGGGCGGCTCTTTCAGAGCCTGGGCCGCAAGGGAATCAACGTTCAAGCTATTGCCCAGGGAAGCTCGGAGATGAACATCTCCTTTGTCATCTCCTCCAAGGATCATAATCCCGCCCTGCAGTCCATCCATCAGGCATTCTTTCAGTCAGGAATAAACTAGGAGTCAGCTATGCAATTTGTGTCTACCCGAGGCGGCGGCAAGGATGCCCCTGTGGGATTCCGTCAGGCCGTGTTCCAGGGGCTTGCCCCGGACGGCGGCTTATACCATCCCTTGGAAGAGCCGGATCTCTCCGGGATCATCCGGGGGTTTAGTCCCAGTACCAGTTTTACCGAACTTGCCTTCCGGATGACCAGGGCCCTCTTTTCCCAGGAGCTCACCGAAGACCAGGCAGACCAGCTCTGCCGCCGGGCCTTTCCCTTTGAGCCGGCCCTTTCCCGTCTCGGCCCGGGCCACCTTCTGTTGGAGTTGTTTCATGGTCCAAGCTGTGCCTTTAAGGATTTTGGTGCAAGTTACCTGGCGAATGTTATGCAAACCTTCCTGGACGGCCGGAGTCAGCGGGCAATAATCCTGACCGCCACCAGCGGAGACACCGGCAGCGCTGTGGCGCAAGCCTTCCACGGCAAGGACGCCATCGATGTGGTAATCCTGTACCCCTCCGGCCGGGTAAGCCCCAGCCAGGAACAACAGCTTACCACCCTGGGGGGCAACGTCCATGCCCTGGAGGTGCAGGGCAGCTTCGACGACTGCCAGAGCCTGGTAAAACAAGCCTTCACCGACCCGGCTCTCAGCAAAGACCTCCCCCTGACCAGTGCAAACTCGATAAATCTGGGCCGCCTCATCCCCCAGAGCTTTTATTACCTCTGGGCCGCCAGTCGGGACCTTGAGTCCCTGGATCCTGGATCCTCCGCCCCAGGAACCTCGGTACGTTCAGCCTCCGCCTCGGGCGCCTCTTCTTCAAGCCCCGCCGCCCCGCGCCCCGGGAAATCAGGCCCGGGGACCTTCTGTGTTCCCAGCGGCAACTTCGGCAACCTAACCGCCGGCATCCTGGCCCGCCGCTGGGGCATGGCCGCCGACGGCTTCATCGCGGCAACCAATGCCAATGACGTCGTGCCCCAGTACCTGGAAACCGGCGATTACCAACCCCGGCCCTCCATCCCCACCCATGCCAACGCCATGGATGTGGGCAGCCCCAGCAATTTTGAGCGGATGAGCGCCTTGTTTCAGGGTGATTTTCATGCCATGGCCCGGCTAATCCGGGGTGAATCCAGCAACAATCAACAGATCCTGGATACCATGAAGGACTACTACCAGCGCCAGGGGGTGTACCTCTGTCCGCATACCGCTGCCGGTGTCCGTGCCGGGGACCGAGCCCTGAAGGAGGGCACCGCGCAGCGGGTTATTACCCTGGCAACCGCCCATCCTGCAAAGTTCCCGGAAATCGCCCGGCTGGCCACAGGCACCGAACCCGCTATGCCCCAACGCCTGGCAGATGTCATGTCCAGAACCAAGCAAGCGACCCTCATTGACCCGACCCTGGAGGCCCTGGGAGCGTTCCTCCGGGACAGCTTTCGTTCCTAGCTTTAGGTAGGGCGACGACCGCACCCGGGCTGAGCATATGGGCCTGAGTCGGGAGCGCCTGACAGCGATCATCCGGGAGCTGGGGGATCGCCGCCAGGTCCGGGGAACGGTAGCCCTGTGAAGGGAGGAACTGAAGACCTGGAACACGCAGTGGTGCAATCCCGGGGTAGCCTTCGGGACCTACGTGCCGAAGTACATTATGGCATGAGGGTGGTGTGCCCTGGGGTTTCAGAGGCCCAAAAAAGTTATGTAGTGCGCAAAAGGTTGTAAACTACGCCAGATATAGTGGTGCAGTTCGAGAACAAACCCAGGGATGGTGTCGCCAGGGTAAAAAGTTACAAGGTTTTGCGCACTAAGTATCGGCCACATAGAGCCGTAGGAGTTTTTTGCCCTCGGAATCCCGGAAGGGATTCTTCTTGTAGCGCAGGAAACTCCGGTACACCGCACATGCGGTATGGTAATCACCCAGGTCCCTCCAGGTGGAGGCGATATCGCAGCGGTAGAGTTCAAGGAGCTTGGGAAACCAGGGATTGGAGAGGTAGGGTTCGGTCCGGTAGCCTGGCAGACTCCGGATGGCCCCGGGAATCATGTGACTCTCGATGAGCCAAGAGACCTCACGGATAAACTCCCGGGGATAGTCCATGGATTGGAGAATATCCTCCGCCAGGGATGCCCCGATCTCGGCGTGTCCGTCGAAGAGCCGGTTTTTATTCCGCCGGGCCGAGGGTTTGCCGCAGTCGTGGAGGAACAGAGCGGTGGAAAAGGCCAAATCGAAGACTTTGCGGTGCTTCAGGCTTTCCAGACTATGCTCCCAGACGTTTCCCTCGGGATGGCATTCCTTGCTATGGCTGGTGCGGTCCATGGCTCCCAGCACCGGCCACAGCTCTCCAAGAACCCCTAGGCGGTAGAGAAACCGCAGTCCCCGGTGGGCCCACCGCCCGGTAATCACCATACCCCACAACCAGCGCAATTCCCCTGCCTCCAAGAACGTCCACGAACGGCCCTCGGTCCTGCAGATTTCCGCCTGTTCAAGGAGCAGATCCGCCTGTTTCGGATCGACCGGATACCGGGCCAGGAGCACCCCCAGATCCAGGAGCTGCCGGGAGGTTAATCCGGCCAGAACCCCCGGGCCGGCGCCGCTCTTAGCCGATGAGCCCCGGGCATCCGCCAGGGGACTTCCCTGAACGGTCAGGTGGCCCTTGCGCAGATCAAGGTAGCTGTCACGAGGGTCTGAGAAGGCATTTTCTTGGTACCGGTAGGTAAGGTTCAGGGAATCGATGGGGTGGGATTCCAGGGATTCATCATCCAGGACGGTTAGATGGACCGTGGTGCTGCCAAGCCCCAGGGCGGCATCCACTCCAGGAAGTCCCGGAAACGAGAGATGGGGCACATCCCGGGCCAGATCCACCAGGCTGCCGTGGTAGGCCGCGTGCAGATAGGGGGACCAGGCATTGGGGCCCTTGATGCGGTACAGCCTATCCAGGGCCGAGAAACGAGTGAGAACAATGGGACGTGAAAGCTGCTGAACAAGGTCCTCAATCATGGGAAATCAAGATACTCATTTTCTTTCCCGGCGTCTATCGGGGTTTCTTTCGGGGCCCCGCAGCCCTCCAGCCCACTGGCCGCCCCTGTGTCGGAAATGTAGTGCGCAAAAGGTTGTAAACGACACCGGATATAGCGGAGCACCCTATAAGTCTATCCACGGGTAGTGTCGCCGGGGTGCAATGGTACAACCTTTTGCGCACTATATTCTGCTAGGCCCCCGAGAGATACTCCAGGGCCTGGCGGGTACGGGACAACTCCAGCTCGACCTCCTGGCGGGTTTCTACCACGAAGGGATCTTCCTCGGCGGGGCAGTGGGTCTGCTGGTAATCGTCGATGATGGCCTTACCCCGGTCGATATCGCGCTGGCGGCTGGAGAGGGTCCGGGTCAGGAGCTCGGGAACCATGGTCAGGTAGCGCTCCAGGCCCGCGGTCTCCGCCCGGCGCTCCTCGGCGCTGCGGACCGCCTTGGGATTCGCCAGAATCCGGTCACGCATGGCCTTGAGGGAGGCTAGGGTAATGAAGAACCGGTAGGCCTCGATGGCCTTCAGGCGGTTAACATCCGTCATCATGTTTTTTCCCAACCCGGGAATATCCTTGGGCAGGTAGATGGTTTTCCGTTCGGTGATGGACTCCAGGTATTCCACGGCTTTGCGCATGTAGGCGATGATCTCCGGGCGAAAGAGGGTCAGATCGAAGTGATTACGTTTCGCCTTGTTCCGGGCCTTGTATTTCCCCTCGTTGCGCTTCAAGCTGTAGAGGTTATCCGTCAGCCCCCAAGCCGGGATCAGATTGTTGAATCCCGGGGGAACCTCCAAATAGTATGCCACCGGCTCATTGATGAGAGAAAAGGGAAAGGAAATCTTCTGGGGAAGGGTGGTGACCCCCGCGGCGATGATGGTGTAGGGGGCCTCCCGGTAGTTGGCCGGATATTTAATCACCGACGAAAGGCCGAAGAACATCCCCTCCCCGGGCCAGCACTCCTGGTCGGGCATCCGGCTTGTATGGTTGGAGCCCACGTTCGCCCCGTAGCCGATATTCCCCCGGCCCCCGGGCCAGTAGTTGGCGATGAGCAGACTCTGGTGATGAAACCCCACAAAGGGCCCCATAAAACTGGCCGTGGCCTCCCCAAGACTCACCCCGGAGTTAGGCCCCACGATGGTGTGCTGCACCTTTCCGTGTTCGGTTACATAGCTATGCTCAAAGAGCATGGAATCGAAGACCAGGGCCCCGGTATCCACGCTCACCCCCTCCTGGATAATACTCCGCCGGATAACCGATGAGGGCCCCACCTCCGTGGGATCCGCCGGGGTCGAAAGGATGGTGGCCTCTTCGATACAGTCGCATTGATGCACCCAGGCATGGGGACCGATGTACGCATCCTGAATATGCCGGGCATCCAACACCGCAGCATAGTCGTCCACGATGGTACAGTGTCCCTGAATCCGGGAGCAGTACCGGTCCACCAGGGCATTAAAATCATCCTGAACCAAGGCATCCCCGGGGCGGTCCAGGACGAACTGGGCAAGCTCCAGGCTCAAATCTGCGAATATCCGGACCGGTCGTCCGCCGATTTCTACGCCTATGGGGATTTCAATGCCGTTACCGTAGATCGTGGCCCCCGAGGACCGCAGACTAGAGTTGGATAGCAGTACCTCCCTGCCGGTCCGCACCCCTTGGAGCATGGGGCAGCGGTGCACCGCCGAGGCGCTGCCGATCCGGCAATCCGCCAGGGTGCTGCCGTAGACCCCCTGGGGCAGGCTCACCACCCCCCCGGGCACCGGGTAGGCGTGCATGGCGCCGGAAAAGACCCCCAGGTAGACCCTGCCGAAGAACTGGTTACCCCGCACCGACAGGACGTTAAAATCGGGATGCACCCGGACGGCGCTCCAGTCCTCGGCGCTGTTGCCCTGCTCCCGCAGAAGGCGGATCTCTTCGTCCCGGAGCTCCCGGCTCTCGGGCAGATCCTGTTCGGGGGTGTCGGGCTGATCCGCCGGAGCGGATTCCCGGGATGCCCCCTCATCGGTGCTGCAGGGACAGAAGTGGGCAATACGGTTTTGAAGATCGGAATAGATTATTTTTTGGGAAACGGTTTGCAGATGCATGGCCTGATTATAGACCCCGGAGGGATAGGTAGGCAATTTTTACCCGAAACAGGGCAGATTATTACTCGATCTCCACGGCCGTGCCGTAGACCATCAGCTCGGCAGCTCCCTGCATCATGCTGTTGGTGGAAAACCGCACGGCAACCACGGCATTAGCGCCCAGGGCCTCGGCATCCTCAATCAGCCGGTCGATGGCCTGCTCCCGGGCCTCGGACATCATCTTGGTGTAATCCCCGATTTCGCCCCCCACCATATTCTTGAAGCGCGCGGAAATATCGTAGCCGATGTGACGGGCCCGTATCGTATTCCCCCGGACCAGGCCTAGAACCTTTGTAATTCGCCGCCCCGGAACATCCGGTGTAGTAACCAAAATCATCGTATAATCTCCTTATAGGATTTTCCCGCGTCCTCGGCGCGTTTCTGCCGGAAGGCATGTATAAGGAAGTGTACCACTCCCAGCAGAACCGAGACAATCCACAGGGTGCGGCCCCACTGGGGAATTCCCGTAATAAGGTCTAGTCCCAGGGCGACCTGGAACACTAGGAAGACCGCCACCCCGATGCCGCCGAAGATACTCCCCAGGGTCAAAAATACGCGTTTTCCGGGGGAGCGGACAAAGGGGGCATACCAGTCCTGGGGCAGGGCGGGAAACTGCACATCCGCCATCCGACGTTTGAGCTGCAGCAGCTCGGCATACTCCTGGCGGTATTCATAGTCTGCTTGAATTGTATTGATAACCCCGGGAATCTGATCCTCGGGAAGTTCGTTGTCTACCAGTGCTTGGATTTTTAACACCATCTCTTCATCTCTCATACCCCGCCTCCTTGGGTGTGATTTTGTAATAACTCGGCGAGTTTTTTCCGCGAGTAATAAAGTCTGGACATTACGGTGCCCAGGGGAATATCTAAAATCTGGGCCATCTCCTCGTAGGAGCACTCCTGAAAATGCTTCAGCTCCAGTATCTCCCGCTGCTCGGGCTTCAGCCGCGCCAGACAGTCTATGACCGCCTGGGAGGTTTCCCGCTGAATCAGCAGATCCTCCGGACCGTGCCCCGCTGAAATCACCTCCATCCCCTCCGGAAAACCCACATTCTGGCTCTCCTTTTTCCGGAGAAAGTTCCGGGCAAGGTTGCGCCCGATGGTGAGCAGCCAGGGGTATAGGGGCTTCGAGGGGTTGTACCGGGAGAGGTTCTGATAGGCCCTCAGCACCGTTTCCTGTAAGAGATCCTGAGCATCGTCGGTATTGCGCACAATCATATAGATGGCGCGGTACAGCCGCTGCTCGTAGGGTCTGAGATGGCCAACAAAGTCTGATGCCTGCAAGGTTTCCGTTGTCATTCGTCCATAGTACCCCGGCTGTGGGAATTTATTCACCACTTTTTCTTGCAATGAAATCCACCCTGTTAGAACGCTGGTAGTCAATAAATCCTAGGAAAGTACAGAAATTCTGTATTTGTATGAAAGAATAGGAGGGGGAACCCCCGATAAAGAATAAAATTACAGATTTCTCATGTTTCGTCCTTTGAAAAACCCTCCCTACAATTAACCAACCTAAATAAGGAGGCACAAGATGAAGAAGCAAATTATTTCTGTTCTTCTTCTAGTTCTGGCTGCCACAGTGGTATGGGCAGCAGGACAAGGTGAATCAGCAAAACCGGGCGCATCGGGTTCGGTGGTTGAATTGAGGGTGCAGTTTCCCCGGGATAATGAGGAAAATCAGTACCGTATCCAAGCAGAGCTCGATAAAGCACGCCGGTTTGAAGCAGAGCATCCGAACATAAAAATAATTCCGGTTCATATTGAGTACGATAACACCGGAGAGTTTTTTGTACGGCAGGCTGCGAATCAGGCACCGGATGTCATGATGAGTGTGTGGGCAACGGAAGCACAGCTTTGGGTTAGTAAAGGTTGGGCTTTACCCTTGGATGACTATCTTGCTTCTTGGGAAAAAATGGATTGGTATAATCCGGCTTCCTTCGATCCCTTTATGGTGAATGGGGTACGCTACGGAATTCCAGAGAACAACTATGTAAAGCATGTAATCTATAACAAGGATCTCTTTGATCAGGCGAATCAGCCCTATCCGAAGAATGACTGGACATGGAATGAATTTCTCGAAGCAGCACGAGCGACCACTAATAAGAGTGCTGGGGTGGCTGGTTTTGCTCCCATGGGGCGTGGCGGCGAAGGCGGCTGGGGATTTACAGATTTTATCTACCAAGCCGGCGGAGAAGTTGTCGAAATACGGGATGGTAAGTATTACTCAGTATTTGATTCACCCCAGGCCATCGCGGCAGCCCAGTTTTTTAAGGATCTGAAATGGAAACATGATGTAATCCCATCTCAATGGGCAAACGGCTGGGGTGATGTATTTAACGTCTTCGGTGCGGGTCAGGCTGCCATGGTCTTTGATGCCGACTGGGGACGGGCAATTCCCATTAATAGCTTTGGAATGGACCCTGATAACATTGGAGTTGTAATCATGCCAAAGGGGCCGGGATCTCAGGGCAGGCATGCCGGGGTTCTTGGTGGAACATTCATGGTAATTAATGCAGCTTCCGCCCGTAGCAAGGCAGTGCAGGATGCGGCCTTCGCGTGGATAGATTTTGAACGCTATGATGAAGCGGGATTAGAGCGGATAGAATCAGAAATTGCGGACGCCCGATCTAATGGCCAATATAGGGCACAGTTTCAGTATTCACCCCTCTTGCCTGAAGCCCAGTATATCCAGCGGGAGACTGCTATTATGGCGGCGAACCCAGATGCGGCAGTTATCTGGGGGGATGATGAGTTCCTGGAATTATTGCCAGGAACAGCACATACCGAACCAGCTGTAGCTGCCCAAGATCTCTACGGTGAATACCTTGCAAATGTCGTGCAGCTTCTTCTGAGCGATGAAAATGCAGATCCAGAACGGATCATGAAGGAATACAATGATCGGTTCCAGAAGGAGGTTCTGGATCCCCTTAATGCCGCTCAATAACTTGGCATTACTACTCTTCAGCTCCCGGGGCGGCTTCCGCCTCCGGGGCTTTAATAAAAGGTACCGAAATGATACGAGATCTACCAAATCCATCGAAAAAAAGACCCTACGCGGTAGGATTAGGATTTTTAGTCCCCGCCTTTATCGTGTTCGCGCTCTTCCAATGGCTGCCTATTCTGGCGAATTTTCTGCTAGCATTCACTGAATACAATCCAGGCTTTTTGCCGAAGTGGATCGGCATTGAAAACTTCCGGGCTATTTTTAATGACCCGCGGTTTTTTACAGCTCTTTCAAACACAATCTTCTATGTACTGATTTGCTTAGTATTCGGTTTTATCATACCCATCATTGTTGCCCTGGCAATCTCTGAGTTGCGCTGGGGGAGGGGGTTTTTCCGTACTGCGATTTACATACCGAATATTCTCCCAGCTATCGCCACCTATATAATCTGGCGTTGGATTTTCAACCCCCAGTTCGGACTGCTCAATGCTTTTCTAGGTATTTTCGGCGTTGAGCCCCAGTTATGGTTATTAAGCGGAAATCAGGTACTCCTCTCGATCGCGATTATGGCAACCTGGCAAGGTTTTGGATCGACCGCGGTGTTGTACATGGCTAGTCTGACCTCTGTTAATCCGGAGCTTTATGAGAGTGCGGAGATGGAAGGGGCTGGGTTTTTCCAGCGTATTTGGTACATCACTCTGCCCTCTATTTCTGGAACTATAAAGCTGCTTCTGGTATTACAGCTGATTGCAACCTTTCAGGTGCTCCAGGAGCCGTATGTTCTTACTCAAGGGGGTCCGAACGATGCAAGTCTTACCCTCATGCTTTTGACCCATCAATATGCCTTTGAAAAAATAGATTTCGGGAGAGCAGGTGCCTTAGGCTCACTCTTCCTTCTGGCAATGATCGGACTCTCGGTCTTTTATGTACAGAAGACCGGTCTTGCCGAAACAAAAAGGAGCTAACCCATGGCAAACACCCTTCGTGGTATTCTCTCATTTAATGAGTACCGGCAGCCCAGGAACAGGGCAGCGTACATTCTGTTTTTCATCATGGCGGTGTTGCTTTCCTTGGTAATGGTATTTCCGTTAATCTGGGTTTTTCTAACCTCTCTTAAAGCACCGGCGGATGTGTACAAAATTCCGGTAACCCTGCTGCCCGAAACCTGGAACCTGGGGAATTTCGCTACGGCCTGGCGAAGCTTCCGGTTCCCGTTGATGCTTTTCAATACCTTTGCGGTGTATCTGGCTACCCTCACCGCTCGGCTTCTGGTTGTACTGTTAGCAGCCTATTCGTTGTCCAAACTGAAAGTGCCTTTTCGGCGGACTATTTACCTGTTGTTTTTATCCACCCTGGTGCTTCCGGTTTTCTCGTATATTATCCCAAGCTTTCTGGTTATTAATGCCTTCGGGCTCTATGACAACTGGTTAGCACTGATTTTACCCGGTGCAGCAAGTTCGTTTCCGCTGCTCCTGGCCAAGGGTTTTATGGATGAGATGCCCATCGAACTTTGTGAGTCCGCCAGGATCGACGGTTCTTCTGAGCTACGGATTCTGTGGAGCATTATTCTTCCGATTGCGAAACCGGTAATTGCTGTAATTTCTATACTCGCGTTTCTGGAGGTGTGGAATAACTTTTTTTGGCCGCAGCTGGTAATCACTAGTTCGGAAAAATGGACCATGCCTATTATGCTCTGGTACCGCACCTCAGTAATCGGCGGCAATCCGCCCATGAACATCCAGTTGGCGGGTATGTTTTTCAGTATACTGCCGCCGTTGATCCTCTTCATGTTCTTTCAGAGGTACATCACTGAAGGGGTAACCTTCGCTGGTATTAAGGGCTAAGGAGAAAGGAGGATCGTATGGCTGTGCATGCTTCAGTAGATCTCAGATTGGCTGGGATGGCATTGATTGTTCTGTTGGGATGGATTATGGGGTGTACCACCTCCAAGGTTCCTAGCAGTGAAGAACTATTTACCGACGCGGGGAATCGCCTGGATATACAAGAGCCCGAAGGGCGGGAAACCTCGGATCCCCTGATTATGGTTCATTATATGCCATGGTTTGAGGCCCCGCCGATAAGCAGCGGCTTCGGCTTTCACTGGCATATGGGAGGTGGGGTGTTTGATCCCTATCGAATCCTCGAAAACGGACGAGTTGATATCGGTTCCCATTATTATCCCCTAACGGGTCCCTACGATTCTTCTGATCCCCAGCTTCTCCGGTACCAGGTTAGTCTCATGAAACTGGCGGGAATAGACGGTGTCATTTTCGATTGGTACGGCATTGAAGATGCCTTAGATTATCGATCCATTCATGAGTCTACCCTGGCGATGATCAAGGTCTTGGGTGAAGCGGGATTGAAATTCGCCATCTGTTATGAGGATCAAAGCATCGGGCATATGATTGAGGCCGGGGTCATTCCCAAGGATGGGGGGCTGGCTGCCGGGGAGAGGGTAATGCAGTATATGCAGGATACCTGGTTTACCGATCCCGGGTACCTGACCCATGAGGGACGGCCGGTGCTCTTAACCTTCGGACCTCAGTACTTTGTGAACCCCGAGCACTGGGACCGGATGTTTTCCCGAGCCCAGCCGAGGCCTCTTTTTATGACCCTGGATGGCCACAGCGCGTCCATAGCGGACGGGTCCTTTGCCTGGCCACCAATGTGGGCATCAGAGGGAGGTGTTCTCGCAATTCCACGACTTGTCACGTATTTGAATGAGTATTACCGGCTCCAGAGAGATTCGCCCTTCCTGGTGACTACAGCATTTCCGGGCTTCCATGATATCTACCGGGAAGCCAGTACAGGGCCCAGCTATGGGTTCCTAGATGATTATGATGGCCGGACCTTCCAGTTGACCCTGGAGGCGGCTCTGAAATCCCAGGCCCAGGTCATTCAAATCGCAACCTGGAATGACTATGGAGAAGGTACCATGGTGGAGCCCACGGCAGAACGGGGGTACCGAGATCTGGAATATCTGCAAACCCTTCAGATACGGCAGAACCCGCGCTTTCTTTTTGGAACAAAGGATTTACGGATTCCCCTGGAACTCTACCGGATCAGTACCGATGCTCAGGCCTCCGAGAAAGCACGAGTAGCTGCCGAGAATGCCACCACGGCCTTGTTAGCCGGAGACCTGGCGGCCTTCAGAACCTCCGTGTCTGAGGCGGGGGTCAAGATTCCCCCAACTGTTCTCCCCCTTTTACCGGACGCTTGGGCAGGGGCAGATGTAGGGGCATTAGAATCACCCCAAGAGGCAGCCTACAACCCCGGAGATAAACCTAACCTTGCCCTGGGCAGGCCTGTTTCCGCGAATTCCCATATTTATGATTTTATACCCCAGAATGCAGTAGACGGCCAGACGACTACCTACTGGGAAGGGGGGGCGGACAGGTATCCTAACCGTATTACCGTCGATTTGGGTAGGGAAACCCAGCTCGAGGCGGTAGTGATACGGCTTAATCCGGCCCGGATTTGGGCTACGCGGATTCAGCGCCTTGCCGTGTTGGGTAGTTCGGATGGTGAAGATTTTTCCATACTGGTTCCTGAGCAGGCAGCGGAGTTCGATCCCCAAACTAATGGAAACACATACAGCTTGCATCTGACGGGGGCCGCTCGGTATCTCCAGGTACTCATTACAGCTAATGACGGTGCTAATGCCGGACAGATTGCTGAGTTGGAAATCTACGGCCGGTAGTACCCCGGCTGCAGCCGGGCAATCCGGAAGCATTCTCGGCGGCGGGGCAACCACGGGCCCCGTTTCGCCGGGCTTGGGCGGGCTTCACTGCTGACCCAGGCGGTTCCGGAGCCGGAATTCTTTCGGGGTTTCTCCCATGTAGGCTTTAAAGATTTTCACAAATGATCCCACGTTATCGTATCCGGTTTCTTTACCTATGGTCTCGACCTTGTGGTCCGTGGAAATTAAGAGCTCCCTGGCCTTGGCCAGGCGGAGGTTGGTAATGTACTGTTTTATAGTTTCCCCGTAGGCGGTTTTGAAAATGGCAGAAATGTGTGAGACGCTGTACCGCAGCTGATCCGCAATCTGATCCAGGCTGAGATTCCTGTCTGTATAGGTTTGGTCAATGATAGCCTTTACACTCTCGGCAATCATGACACTTGCCGAGCTTTGGGTATCGTCAAGCACATCAAGGATCTTGGCCAGCAACTGCTGAATCCCCTGGTGCATTTCTGTGGTATCAATGGTTTCTTCAATGGTCTGGCTAACCTCGGTAATCCTTTCCACCGTTTCTTGTTTTAAGGGCACATCAAATTCTTTAAGAATTTTTAACAGTGAATCTAACAGGTGAAAAACGGCGTGTTTCAGCTGGGTAAAGGGCAGGCCGGAGGCACCAAGAATGGCATAAAACTGTTCCAACGCAGCCTCAGATTGGTTGCGATCCCGTTGCTTTACCGCATTGATTATCCGCATTTCTTCATTGTAGGGGTAAAAATGCAGCCGGGGCTGCCCGGATATAATCTGGGTGTAGGAGACTATAGTACGGTTGGGAAACAATGTGCGGTACTCAATGGCAATCCGTGCTTCTTTGTAGGCGTCGGAGAGCTCGTACAGAGAAGGGTGCAGGGTGCTGCAGCCCAGGTAAATGTTTCCGGTGATCTCTTCATCCAGGTGGAGATAATTGCAGATATCAAAGGTGCTCAGTGATGATTGATCCTGGCCTGATAGCAGACTGTGGGGTATTCGGCAGATGAAGACGAGTTTTGAATCATCGGTCAGTACGGTTTCATAGGCGATGTCTTGATGAAAATGGAACCACTTTGCAATGGTTGCATCCCGTTCCACCACCAGGAGCTTGCTTGGAGTCGTGCCTTCCTGGGTAAAACGGCTTTTCAATAAACACTCAATAATCAGGAACTGGTCGCCGGACTGGGGTAGCAGGGAAAGCTGGGCTCGTTCCACTTCTCCTTCCAGAGATGAGCCCAGCAGCTCCGGGTCATGGAGAAGTGCCTGGATTACCCCCTCCTTCTGGTAGGGGTTGCTGCTGTAAAGGGTGGTATTCAGGGCCTTGTTCCGGTCGCTCAGGCGCTTTATATGAAGTTGGATACGGGAAAACTCGTCTACATCCTGGAGTCCATCAGGATCTCCGAGGCTAAGCACCAGGTTTTCCAGGGGGCGGTACAGAGAGTTCACCAGCCAGGGTGCCAGAGCTGACAGAACCATCATAATGCCCGCGGTAATGAGGCCGGATTGAACCAGGAACCGGGCAAGATCATCATGAATGCTGGAATAATCAACGCCATACAAATAGCGCCAGCCGGTATCTGCGGACTGATTCGCGGTAATGAGATAGCGCCTTCCGTTCCTGTCGTGAATCACCGGACCCTGATCAGTTCCATGATTCAGCCAGTCCTGGGAGAAGGAGGCCAGGGATAGGCTGCTTTTGGATTGGCGGATTATAACCGGTTCGTTGTACTGGTTGGTAATAATTACGAAGGAGTTATCGATTATAAAAATCTCATCGAGCAGGCTCTTAAAAAAGTTCTCGTTCAACTGGATGTACATGTAGAAGCTGCTCCCGTCAGCTGAGTTTTGTATGCTCCGGATGAGGAATACCCGGGAACTCGGCTGGCCGGGCAGGGAGAGCAGAATATCTTTTTCTCCCTGGAAGGATTCCAGGGTTTTATTCAGCCTCTGGATGGTCGATCCGGCGCTGGAGTGCTCGATAGAGCTCACCAGCTTGTTTTTGAGATCCAGCATCAGATTATCCTTGGGGTGGACCAGGTAGGCCTCGTCATAATAATCGGAAAGCCGGCTGAAGGGATCGAAATTTAGAAAGAAATTCCGCTTCTCGCGAAAGTCGGAGGTTTCGTACCATTGCTTCAGGTTTTTTAGCTCCGGCCGTGATGAAAGGTAGACTAAATCGGTCTGGATGCGGGTTACAAAATAATCCATGGTGCTTTGAAGCTGGGCATTGGTGCTGACTATGAACTTCCACCGCTCCCGTTCTGTTTGGTCGTACATCCGTACAAATAACACGATGGTATTCAAAATGACCGGAACAAGCAGGATTACGAGAATAGAAATGGAGATGCGTTTCTTATATTTCATAGCCCACCGTTGTATCTGAGATGGTAAATCATAGCATGGCATGTACCTGGCGCAAGAAAATCATTGTAAATCAGCGGTAAGGACAATTTTTAGAAGAAAGGCAGCCTTGCCCCGGGATGGACATTTGGGAATCGCTACTAAATACCGGAAAAGTCAGGTTTACGCCGGGAATGAGGCCTCCGCATACTTGAGTCAACCACAAGTAAAGTAGGACGGCATGAAAAAAGCAGACAAGTATTTGGCCCCAGAAGAATGGGGAATACGGGAAATTGGATTTGATCCCCAACGAAGCAGAGTGAGCGAATCCCTCTTCAGCCAGGCAAATGAGTATATGGGTGCCCGGGGCTTTTTTGAGGAAGGGTACAGTGGAGACAGCCTGGTGGGCTCGTATGTTAATCAGGTGTTCGAAGAAAAACGTGCCTCCGAACCTACCAGCTATCGAGGTGTGTCCAATCGGATGTGCTTCATGGTGAACACCGTGAATTGGTTTGCGGTGACCATCCGTATCGGCGGTGAGGTATTGGATCTGGCAAGCTCCCGGTTCTCCGACTATTCTCGGTTTCTGGATTTCCGAACAGGCTTGGTAACCCGGTGTTTTACCTGGCAGGTTGATCCATCCCGGAAGGTGAGCCTCTGTTTTGAACGGTTTTTGAGTATGAAACGCCCCGAACGGGCGTACCAGAGAATCACTTTAAAGCCCCTGGGATGTACCGCACCTGTGGAGCTGGATCTGTCCCTGGATTTTTCCCATATCCATGAGCAGCAGAAGGAAAATTACTGGTCCTGTAGCCAGCGGTCTGTGGCAGAGGACAGGGCAACCATTCACGGCACCTCGAAACATCTGAACAAACAGCTGGCCGCCTCTTTCGCCATGCATTCCAGCTTGACCCTGGCTCAAACCCCCCTGGTGGAAGATCAGGCTGTAGGTATTCGGCTTACAGGTTTGGTAGATCCTGCTTCGACCCTTGTGGTGGAGCGGGAGATTAACCTTCTGAGGGAAGGCCATTCTCCACGGTCCCGGGAGGGCTTGAGCTTTCATGACGCCCTGGAAGAAAACCGAGCGTACTGGGATGAAGTATGGCACCGGTCCGACATCCAGATTGAGGGAGACCTGGAGAATCAGCAGGGCATCCGGTACTGCATTTTCCAACTTGAGCAGACCTACCATGGGGCCTCCCCCGGGGCAAATATTGGTGCCAAGGGCCTCAGCGGCGAGGCGTATAACGGCAATGCCTTCTGGGATACCGAGGTCTATTGCCTGCCCTACTACCTGTTTTCTAACCCGGAGGCGGCAAAACGGCTCCTGGACTTCCGTTACCGGACCCTGCCCCAGGCCTTGGACCGTGCCAAAGAGCTCGACTGCCGGGGGGCCTGTTATCCCGTGGCAACCATTGACGGCACCGAAAGCTGCACCCTATGGCAGCATGCAAGTTTGCAGTTCCAGCCCAGCACGGGCGTTGCCTACGCATTATGGCATTATTGGAATATAACCGGGGATACCGGCTACCTGGCTGACAAGGGATTGGAGATGCTTCTACAGATCAGCCGCTTTCTCACGAGCCGGGTACAGTGGTCCGAAACAAAACAGCAGTTCGGTTTTTTCGGCGTAATGGGTCCGGACGAATTCCAGATGATGGTGAATCATAACGCCTATACCAATTATATGGCCAAGAGATGCCTCGAATTTGCCCTGGAAATTCTATCCCATGTTTCAGAAACAGAACCGGAAGTCTGGAAATCCTTGGTGGAAAAAATCGGATTCTCCAACCGCGAGAGGGAGGAGTTCGCGGCCATCGCCGCTCAGATGTACATTCCCCAGGATTCCGCACGGGGACTCATCGAACAGCACGAGGGATTTTTTGATCTACCCCATATCGATCTGGATTGCATACCCCAAGAAGACTTTCCCCTCTACCATTCCTGGAGCTACGATCGCATCTACCGGAATGACATGATCAAACAGCCCGACGTGCTCATGTTCATGTTCCTGTATAACCAGAGCTTTACCCGCCGGCAGAAACAGGTGAATTATGAGTACTACGAACCCCGCTGCATCCATGAATCGAGCCTCTCTCCCTCGGTTCACTCCATCTTGGCGGTGGAACTGGGAAAATACCGGGAAGCCTTAGAGTTTTTCCGATTCGCCACCCGGATCGATTTGGATAACTACAACCGTAATACCCGGGAGGGTCTGCACGGTACCGCCATCGCCGGTGCCTGGATGAATATTGTGTACGGCTTCGGGGGATTCAGATCTGACGGCCCAATACCGGTCATGAACCCCGTGTTGCCCGAAGACTGGACCGGGTACCGGTTCAACCTCCATATCCGGAATTCCCATATCCAAGTACTGGTAACCCGGGAGACGACCTCCGTGACCCTTGTCTCCGGGGATGGGCTGCCGTTAATTCTTGGGGGTGAATCCTGGAATTTGGGAGGGACAGCAGCTCCCAGAAGCATCCAGATACCCACAACGAGGGTGCAGTAGATGGATGGCTGGATAATTCAAGAGCACGGCATCCCGTCGGAGGATCAGATAATTACCCGGGGTAATAATTTCCTCTGCGCCAACGGATTTATCGGGGTGCGCGGGACCCTGGAAGAGTATGGCAGCACCCAGAAAACCGGGGTTATGATCAACGGTATATACGACAGCCATGAAGGCCGATGGAGCGAGCCGGTCAACCTGCCCAATCCGCTGTATCTCAGGGTTCAGGATGACCAGGGCCGGGATCTGCAGATCTGTCCCTCCAGTCCGGCGAACCATAGTCACGGAATTGATTTGGCTGCGGGCATCCATTGGCGGAACTCCCTGCTTAGCAGGACAGAGAATCCCTCTGCGCCAGTGTTAGGACTCAAGAGCCAGCGCTTTGTCTCCCAAGAGGTGCCAGGTCTAATTTTACAGCGTCTTGAACTGGACTGGACCCACTCTCCCGGTAGCAGTTGGCAGCTCACCATGGGCGTTGATCCGGATATTTGGGATATCAACGGTCCGCATCTACACAAGATCACTCCAAGGATGAAGCTCATTGATGGGGTCATGGTTGAAGAGATTCAAATGGAAACCCAGGAACGTGGCATTCCTATTCGTATAGCCCGTCATGCCCGGGTTGTGGAAGGTGGGTTGGAACCGCTTTCTCCGGCGTCTGAAGGTCGGGGGAGCAGTCCTACCGGGGGTTTGAGTGCCTTCAAAACGGTGGAATCCCCCCAAAACCGGCTGACGGTGGACGTGCATATCCTGGTGAGCTGGGGCGACCGGGAGGATTTTTCGAGGGTGTTCACCGATCTACCCAGGCTGGCAGCCCGGAATTGGCAGTACTGGGAGGAGAATCAGCGGAAACACTGGCACCACCTCTGGCAGGCATCCGATGTTCGTATTTCTGGGGACAGTGAAGCCATGAAGGCTCTGCGGTTCAGCCTGTACCACCTCCTGAGTTTGCTTCCGCCGGAGGGTGAGGCCTTGAGTGTTCCCGCCCGGGGACTTTCCGGGCAGGTGTATAAGGGGGCGATATTCTGGGATACAGAAATCTTCATGCAGCCCTTTTATGAGCTCACCCATCCCCGCCGGGCCCGTTCCCTCATCCTGAATCGTATCCAGGGTCTGCCGGGCGCCTTGAAGAAGGCGGCCCAGTACGGCTATCGGGGTGCCTTCTATGCCTGGGAGGCCCAGGATCAAGGCGAGGAGGCCTGTACGGACTACAACATCACCGACGTTATTACCGGCCGGCCCATGAGAACCTTCTTCCGGGAAAAACAGATTCACATTAGCGCGGATATTGTTTTTGCCTTAGGGAACTACATTCTTCGGACCGGTGACCGGGAAATTTTGGACCAGGGGGGCAGGCAGGTTATCGGGGAATGCGCCCGGTTTTATCTGAGCCGCTGCCATCTACGTCCGGATCTGAACCGGTATGAACTTCTGGATGTAACCGGTCCGGATGAATACCACGAACGTGTTCACAATAACTTTTTTACCAATCTCATGGTTAAGCACTGTTTAGAATTCGCCCTGGAAACCGGGAGCCTTCAAGATCCCGGGGAGGTGAGGTTGGCCGAAGATGTGGTTCAGCGGCTCTATATCCCCCAGCCTTGGGGGAGTGCTGGAATTATTCCGCAATTTGATGGGTACCTGACCCTTAGGCAGGTAGGCATCGAAGAAGTTCTGGAGGGTAGGTTGCATCCCAATGAATACCTGGGAGGCGAGAACGGCTTAGCCCGATGGACCCAGGTTATTAAGCAGGCAGATGTGGTATTGGGGTTGTACCTCTTCCCTCAGGTGATTGAGGACGAACTCATCCGGGCCAACTGGGAGTATTACGAGCAGCGAACTGAACACGGTTCCTCCCTGAGTGCCACCGCCTACGCCGGGATTGCCGCCCGGATTGGTAATACCCAGGACGCTCTCCAGTACTTTTATACATCTGCCCGGATCGATTTAGACGGACGGGCCAAGCAGTATGTAGGCGATCTCTACATTGGAGGTACCCATCCGGCTGCCCAGGGCGGGGCATGGCAGATTGTCGTCTTTGGTTTCCTGGGATTGCAGATTACCCGCCAGGGCCTTTCTCTGGACCCTCACCTGCCGTCCCACTGGCGGGAGGTTGAGTGCCCCTTGGTGCTTCGCGGGACGCAAATACGCATTACGGTTTCCGAGGATTCCATAGCCATTTATTACCGGGGAAAGACTCATTATATCGAGCCGGGCACCGTACTAGCCTGGCAGAGCATCACTGGAGAAGGAGCGGACCATGCTTGAATCTATGAAGGGTGCCCTATTCGATCTTGACGGGGTACTGGTAGACACGGCTCGGTACCACTACCGGGCCTGGAAGCGGCTTGCGGCTGCCCTGGGGTTTGATTTTACCCCGGAACAGAACGAAGAGCTAAAAGGTATAAGCCGCCGGGATTCTCTAGAGCGGTTATTGGCCATCGGAGGGGTGAGCTTATCGGAGAATGAAAAGCTTCTTTGGCTGGAACGGAAGAACTCGTGGTACCTTGAGTACATTGATACCATGGGACCCGGGGAGGTTCTCCCCGGGGCTGCGGAGTTTCTGGGGCGCCTCAAGGGGCGTGGTATTAAAATCGCCCTGGGCTCCGCCAGCAAAAACGCCCCCCGGATCATCCAGCGGATCGGGTTGCTCTCGGTATTTGATGGTATAATTGACGGTACCAAGACCTCCCGGTCTAAGCCCGATCCGGAGGTCTTTCTACTCGGGTCCCGGGCCATCGGAGTGGCCCCTCGGGACTGTATCGTCTTTGAGGATGCCGCTGCGGGGGTCCAAGCGGGCAGGGCAGCCGGGATGCGGGTTGTGGGAATAGGAAGCCCCGGGATTCTTACCGAGGCAGACATGGTGGTTCCCGGTCTTTCTGAACTCGTCTGGGATCGTTAAGGGGATGGTAGTGCGCAAAAGGAGATACGTAATCTATGAAACCTAGCCTGTACAGCCCCCTGGCAGCCCTTCTACTGGTAAGCATACTCTCCTGCGGGCAGCCGGACCAGCCCCGGAACGGCCAGGCAGGAACAGCCGACCCCCCCGGTACTGCTAGTCAGCTCATCGGTCACGCCCTCAAGTATGATCCCAACAAGAGCGTTAACGGCGGAAAGCCCATCCAGATTGAGTTTTGGACTCAGGTTGATTATGAGGATATATACCAGCAATTGGTTCAGGACTACATGGCCCTGCATCCCAATGTGGAAATAACCCTCTCCTCCCTATCGTGGTCTGATCATCGAAGCAGGTTGGCTGCCGCTCTTGAAACCGGCATTGGCCCGGATCTGTTTCACATGCATAACTCCATGAGCAGCCAGCTCATTGCCCATTTGGAGCCCTACCCTCGGACGGTCTTTCCCCTTGAGATTCTCGAACAGGACTTCCGGCAGGTCCGGTCTCACCTCCTGGACGGGCACCTGTATTTTATAGACACCGGGCTCATGACCGGCGCAATGCTCTATAACATCCAGCATTGGAAGGAAGCCGGACTGACCGATGCGGATATACCAAAAAACTGGGATCAACTCTATGCCTTGGCTCAGAAGCTAACCATCCAGGATGATGATGGAACAGTCATCCGGGCGGGATTCAATCCCAACGGCATGGGGTATCCCCTGTTTGCAGCCCTGAATCTGCAACAAGGCCTCCCTCTCTTTTCCTACTCCAACCCCCGCCGCCCCCTGATTGCATTTCAGGAGAGTCTCAGGAGCCTGGAGTATATCCGGCGGTTTTACACCGAACCCCGGGTCACCGACCCCTACCTACCCGAAGCCCATGAATCCTTCGGTTTCGGATCCTCCTCTATTATTTATGCCTGGGGGTGGGTGCTTAACTGGCTGAACCGTAATGCTCCCCAGATAGACTTTGCTACCTTCCCCCTGCCCTCCTGGACCGGGGAGATTCCACCAGCTTACGATCGGAACAACGGTGAGGTCAGCATGGGAGTAAACCGCCATGCTCCTCTGGAGAACCAGGCAGTAGCCTTCGATCTGATCGCCTACTATCTCGCCAGTGATGCCTATTTATTAACTCTGAGCCAGCAGTTCGGAACCTATCCCAGCAAAATCAGCCTGGATGCCAACGACGGTATTGTTGATGGCCAGAACCTATCTGCGTTCCAAACAATCCTGGAGCGCACCGTCTGGCCCGGGGCTCTACCTCAAACCTACGAAGAACATTTAGTACGCTACGTGCTGGATCCGGTCCTCATCGACGGCGCCGACCCCGTCATGGCCCTGGTAACCGCGGACCGGGTAATAACCCCCATCATGCGCTTTGAAAGCTTCCTATCCAGGGAACAGCGCTATGTTCATGCGGGGGAGTTCAAACGAGAGTATTATGCCATCCCTTCGGGGTCTGAATAACCGGGTCCCGGGCGGAATATCGTCAGGGCCCTCAGGGCCGGCCAGGGGCATCTAATTAGGGAGGGTTCATGGCTTGGGAATGATGAATACTGCGCAAATGCTTGTAAATCGACCCATGGAGTACGCTACCCCTGGATCCATATTATTGGCAACACCCCTATATCAGGCATAGCCTACAACCTTTTACCCACTTAGGAGCGCTATAGACCAGCCAATAATTTCAGTCCATCTACAGAATTGATCACGAGCTTCTTTTTAGCATTCATCCTATCGAAGAGCGCTTTTTGTTTCCCAGAAATCTCAGCATTGTATTTCGCTTCAATCAGTATGGTATCGGATGTGATGAAATCAATTTCATTTCCATCTTCGTATAGGTAGAATACTTCCTTCTTATTTCTCAACTGAAGATAAATGTAGTTTTCAAAATAACTTCTAAGATCGCGATCACCTGTGAATAGGTATTTTATACCTAAATCACAAGCATATATTTTCTTTGATGAAAGGATTTTCTCATTAGTTTTTCCCCATCGGGGTAACAAATGAATCAGAAATGTTTCTTCAAAGTAATAGAGATATCGGCGTGACGTATCCGGTGAAATATGAAGGATATTGGCAATTTTATTGATGCTTAGTTGCTTTCCACCTCGTTCCATGAGCAAGGTAAAATAGTCTCTCATTATCTGATGGTTCTTGATTCCATGAAACGCCGTTATATCTTTCTGAATAATATCATCCACCAGATTCATCAGATATTCTCGATTCGGATTCAAGACGTTTTCGGGTAGTCCCCCATCACGGATATAGTCCTTAAAATATTCCTCCTCTAAAGCCGAGTCTCTTTTCTTGAGATTGATATCTTTGAATACCATGTATTCTGGAAAATCCAACGGTTTTACTTCGATGGTGATTGATCTGCCCGTCAAAAAAGCCTTTTTATCTTTGAGCAATGAACTTGACGAGGAAGTAGCAACGATTTTGATGCTATACTTATCGTACAAGGTTTTTAGTTGATGGAAATAATCTTTCTGATAGGTAATTTCATCAAAAAATACGTATAGTTTGTGATCAAAGGTGAGGCGATGAATCTTTTTATATTCTTCGATGATCTCAAGAAGGTTCTTGTTTTTAAGAAGGTAGTCATCCACGCTGACATATAATATGAATTTACTTTCGATACCAGCATCGATAAGTTTTTTAATAAGGATTTTCATCAGGGTTGTTTTGCCGACACGACGTAGTCCGGTCAGGAATAGTACATTGTCATTTCCGAGGTTCTCCGTTAGGAGATTTATATACTTCTCCCGGGGAAATATATCTTTAAGGGCAAAGTCCTCTTCCCACCAGGGGTTATATTGGTAGAGAATATCTTTCATATGGATTCTATTATACGATACAATCGTACAGAAATATAGTACTTCATACGATGGACTGGAAAAACTCGTTATACAGAGGAGGGCGCCATGGCCCCAAAAGATACAGAGAAGACAGGATTTACCGCCGAGGAGCGGAAGGCAATGATGGCACGGTCCCGGGAGCTGGCCCGGGAGAAGAAGGCGGCCAAAAAACGCGAGGCGGGGGAGCAGGCCTTACTGGAGGCCATCGCCGAGATGACCGATGCCGATAAGGCCCTGGCCGAGCGAATCCACCAGCTGGTGACCGAGGCCGCGCCCGACCTGTGGCCCAAGACCTGGTACGGTATGCCCGCCTACGCCCAGGACGGGACGGTCATCTGCTTCTTCCAGGCTGCGGGGAAGTTCAATTCCCGCTACGCCACCTTCGGCTTTAACGATGCAGCACGGATCGATGACGGGGTCATGTGGCCCACCAGCTTTGCGGTAACCGAGCTAACTCCCCAGGGGGAAGAGCTTATTACCAAGCTTGTACGGAAAGCAGCGGGGTCGACTTTCAGCTAATGGAACAGTTCTTTTTGCCTATAGTTTCAAAATGTTTCAGCTGCTGAAATGAAATGTTTGCCCAGCTGAAACATTTTGTACCATTACTTAAAACATTTTGTTCAAAGCAACGAAATGTCAGGAATCCATATCAACGCCTGTACAGCCTGGTTTTGTATGTAGTGCGCAAAAGCTTGTAAACAACACCAGATATAGCGGTGGACCCCGGGGTCCGGTCCTAGGGGTAGTGCCGCCCCAGGGTAAAGTTACAACCTTTTGCGCACAACATAATACTCAGCCTTTCCGAGTAACTTTCGTTTCTTGCTCAAACTAAATAAAAGGAATACACTTTAAACCATGATTTCTCTCGCACCAGAAATACAGAAGGATATTGAAAAAGCAACAGCGATCCTGAAAGATGCGGGATGTCGGGAAATCTACGTGTTTGGTTCACTTATTGAAGGGACTTTCTCTGAAAAATCAGATATAGATTTTGCCGTTATCGGCCTTCCAAAAGAAAATTTCTTTTCTGCTTACGGACAGTTGCTTGAGCAGCTAAGCCGCAGTGTCGACCTAATCGGCCTGGATTATGATAATGACTTCAGTAAGAGAATAAAGCAAACTCGGAAGTTAGAACGTGTCGCATAGACTCCAAGATGATATCGAATTTGAATTTTCTCAAATAGTAAAAGAAGCTGATTTAGGATGTATTCTTATACCACTGTTCAAAGAGAATAGAATCGACGAGTTACAATTGCGTGCTGCGGCGTCACTTATCCATTCGATATACAATGGAATGGAGAAAATACTCATACTACAGTTAAAAAATAAAGAGATACAAATTCCAACCAGTGCAAAATGGCATGCAGAATTATTAATGAGCGCTCATGAAAAGAGATTGATTTCTGCTGAAACATATGCAGTGTTGAGGAAGTATATGAGCTTCAGGCACTTTTATCGTCATGCTTATGGATTCATGTTGGATCAAGAGCTGCTCTATCCTCTCGTGAGAGATTCAAAAACCATACCAGATATAGCGGTGGACGCCGGGGTCGGGTCCTAGGGGTAGTGCCGCCCCAGGGCAAAGTTACAACCTTTTGTGCACTACCCTAGGACAACGGCCGGGGTACGATGCGCCCTTCGGACTTATCCAGGGCAAAGCGGGTGCGGGTCATCGGGCGGTTCACCAGGTAGGATACGTGGGAAATCTCGATGTAGACCCCGGGAAAGACGGTACCGTACACATCCACCGAGGCGGTATCGTTTTTGTCCAGGGTCACTACCAGGGATGAGGCCTGGTCGTTCAGGGTGGAAATGGCTTGTTGGATCTTCGTCCGGGTGGCTAAGAGCTGCTCCAGGGTGTCGGGGTCAGGCATCCGGGAGATCTGCTCCTGGATCTTCCGCAGGGTGTAGGCAAGCTGGAGGCTCTTATCCTTGATCCATTGGAGTCTGTTTTTAGCCATAAAGTCTATGCCGCAGTAGATCTCCGTTTTCGGGGCCATGGAGCTGCCGATCTGGTAGGCGGTGATCCCGTTTTGGGCGGAGATGGTACCCCCGATAACCAAGCCCCGGGGCATGCAGGTTATGCGTCCGTTGCAGTACAGGGATGAGTGCAAGATACCTGAGCTGACCGTCATATCTCCGGCGGATTCGATGTAGCAGTTCTCGATAAACCGCGCTACTAGGCGGCCTCCAGCCTTTACCACCCCCTTCTTGCGACCGATGATTCCCTTGTTGACCATCAGATCCCCGGCGCATTCCACCAGGGTGGCGTCTAGGGTGCCTTGGACGTACACGGATTTTTGGGATTTGACCGTGAAGTTGTCCCGGACGTCCCCGGTTATGTAGACGTCTCCGGGAAAGTCGATGTTTCCGGTTTTATAGCTGACCCCGGTTTTGACCTGGAGCACCTGGTTTACCCGGAACCCTCCGGGGTACAGCTCCAGCCTGCCGTCGCAGCCGGCCAGAATAACGTCGTTAGCGTATTCGGTGTTCTCCCCGGGCCTCAGGGTCGGGCGGGACTCTTTGGCAAAGGGAAGTACGGTGCCATAGATGTCCGTGCCGGGTTTTCCGGGTTTTTCGGGGATGATCCGGGCCAACTGCTGATTCTTTTTGACCAGGATAAAGGAGCTCACCTCCCGGTAGTCGATCTGACTCTCCGAATCGGCCCGGGGTTTGGGATCCTCCAGGAAGCGCTCCTCTAATACGATGTGTTCGGGAATGTGGGGCTCGGGGGCTATGCCCTTGGCTACGACTACGCCGGTCAGGGGTACCTTTTCCTGGTTGCATTTGTCGATGAGTTTTTCGAGAACATCCCAATCCACCCCGAAGGATATCCCCAGGTTTTCCAGAGCTGCGGCCAGGTGTTTTTTGGTGAGGGGGCGCATGCCGATGCTGGGGGGGTAGAGGTCGGCGAAGGCTGCCAGGCCGGCAGGATCGGCGGATACCTCCACATGGCCGTCCATGGGCATTTCCGCAGGCATATCGTTTTGGTCGTAGTAGCGGGAGAGCATCTGTTTTCCGGCTACCTCGGGAAGGTTGGCTATCTCGTCCTGGAGGGTGCGGTGGTAGGTTTCGAAGTCTTCTATATGCTGTCTGGCAGACTGGATGAGCTTATCCAGGTTATCTTTGCGATGGTCTTGCATGAATCATGGCTCCTAACGGGGCGTCAATGGGCGTTCCCGGGGCAATTAATCCCCTAATAGATCCAGGATTTTCCCCACATCAAAGGGCTTTTTTATGACCCCTACCGCACCGTAGTCCAGGGCCTGGCGGATCAGGGGATCGCTGGGGTAGCCGGTAATAATGAGGATGGTGGTTTCTGGTTGGTTCTGGCGGATCTGACGGGTTACCTCGGCGCCGTCCATGTCGGGCATGCGCAGATCCACCAAAACCAGGTCGAAGAACTCCGCGCTGGCGGTATCGGCGCCCTCCCGGGCATCGGCGCAGGTATTCACCTCAAAGCCGAAGTCGGCCAGGATGGTGGTAAAGGCTTCTAGGATGGGGAGTTCGTCATCAATCATGAGAATGCGTTTGCTCACAGGGCTACTCCTCCTTAGGTTTGTAGTGCGCAAAAGGTTGTTCTGCCACCGAGCCTAGGGCGTACGGGGTTGTACCGTCCTCCACCGAACCTACCGGGGAGCGCCTGGCCCTCAGATGCAGAGACTGAGCTCCGCCAAGACCGACCGGATCTTCTCCATGGTGGGCGGCTTGGATACTACCATAGTAATATACTCCGGGAGATTCTTGCTATCCAAAAATACGCCCCATCCGGTAAGCAGCAGCACCGGCGTCTTCGGGGCCAGGCTGACCACCTCCTTGGCAACCTGAAGTCCGTCCATATCCGGCATGCCCAGATCGGTAATCACCAGGTCAAAGGCCTCGGGGCCCCGGCTCTTTTGGGAAAAAATCTCCAGGGCCTCAGCGCCGGTTTTGGCATCGGTTACCCGGTGGCCGGATTAAGCAACCTTTTTTCTGTAAATTTCTTTAAAAGCAGGGCGATCATTAGACTCGGGTAAGTACCGTTTTTCATTCTGCCATTGATCGTTCTGTTCGATCAGCATGGCCGCCGCAAGGCGAAGCAAACTATCGGCATTAGGGAATACGCCTACGACCTTTGTTCGCCTTTTTATTTCTTTCATTTGACGTTCAGCCAAATTTGAGGTTCGTAACTTCCTCCTGTGGTTTTCCGGGATATGAAATACGCTTAATCCCTCCCGGAGATTTTCATCAGCCCACTGGGCAAGACGGGGCTGGGTCTTCTCATACTTTTCTACCAGGCTCTGCAAGTACCTTTCGGCGTTCTGTTCATCTGGGGCATTGAAAACCTTGCGGATTTCCGCCGCTACCGCCGGGACATCGTCTTTCCTTGTCACGTAACCACGAGCATTTTGCTGCAAGTGAAATTGACACCGTTGCCACAAGATTCCAGGAAACACAGCATCGATAGCTGCTCGAAGACCCGCATGGTCATCACTGGTAATCATGGTCAGACCATGGAGCCCTCTACGAACCAGGCCTTCTAGAAACGATCGCCAATTTACCTCCGCTTCGCTATTGGCTACTTCTGTGCCCAAAATCTGACGTTTGCCTTCATAATCGACGCCTATGGCCATCAGTAGGGACTGTTTGACCACTTTCGAGCCTACACGCACTGATTCATATGTAGCGTCGAGCACGAGATACTGTATTTGTCCTACCGGCGAGGATCGCCAGGATGTTGCCTCTTCATCCAGCTCCTTCGCCAATCGACTTACCTGTGAGGAGCTCACCTCGGTGCCGCATAGGATTTCTACGATATCTGAAACCCGTCTAGTACTGACCCCTTTTACGTACATCTCGGCTATCGCAAGTTTTAAGGCTCGTTCACTCCGAATACCCTTTTCGATACAGCTGGGATAGAATTCCAGTCCGCGGACTTGAGGTATCTTGAGTAATACCTTCCCGGTAGCCAAAGCCAAGGTTTTGTTCTTAAACCCGTTGGCGTAGCCCATTCGATCTTCGGTCCGCTCATAGGGTTCGGCCTGAAGGGTTTTGGCTCGCTCAAGTTTCATTGCTTCGTTCACTACCTTTTCTATCACCTTAGAAAATTTACTGTCTTCCTTGGTGGCTAACATTTGGATCACTTGCTCTAAAAGTGTATACTCTGATTGGTAGGCCATCGGGCTCTCCTTATGGTTTGTTTCGTCACTTACCATTTGAGCCTGATCGGCCTGCTTTCTTCAACCTAATTTACAGAAAGAATTGTACACCAAC
>NZ_JNUP01000025.1 GCF_000758165.1 Spirochaeta lutea
TTCTTGGCAAAAACCGCGCCACTTTCGCTCCGCAGGTTAAGCGCGCGTTATATGGATGAAAAATTTGTAATTCACGAAAATATCACCATCTGAATAAAAGAGAGATTATTTTCACTATCTTGAGAGCGATATATTTGAATCGGATATGAGCAATAAAAAATGGGAAATAATAATTATCCAAATTGGAAGGTAGATAATCGATAAGTGACAAAAATTTCAAGGATTTATTCATTAATATATAACAACTACAGAACAGACAATTAACGGATAGAAGGAATAAGGCGGACCGTAAAATGAAAAATATGGTATTGAGCATAATCGCTTTGATTGCATCACTAAGCATTGCCTACGCACAAGATCCAATAAATGAGTTTAATGCCGAAACAATGGCCACAGTAATCAAAACTTCTGGCTTTTTGGATCACTATGAGGAAATTCTCGTTGGCCTAGAAATCACTTCCGATATATCAAAATGGGAGAATATCACTTATAGATCTGGATCTTTAAATACTCCAGCAAATGTAAATGCATTTCATGCATCAGAAGAAGAAAAGCTCTTTGTGGATGCTTTTGAATATGGTGAATATGCATTTCTACTGTTGTACCAAAATATTGACAACTCAAAAATTATTCAGGATTCAATAATTAGATTAATACCAAAGAAAAACTATCGTGTATCAAAGTTTCCAATAGAACATGATGATGGTTATAACTGGGGGACATTTTTGGAATGCATAATCAATCCGGATAATTATTATGAGCCGGAAGTTATCGCCATTTATATAATCAATTTTGAAAAGAAAGAATTTGAAGAAATTGAATATGATAATGTTAAAATTATTAGAGAAATCTGAAATAGAAGTTTACCATATAACACGCGCTTCAACCTGACAAATCCTTTGTCACGGTTTTTGCATTTGCAAAAACACGCGCCAAGCCCTTTGGGCTCGGATTTGCAGGTTAAGCGGTCGTTATCTTGAATTACTGCTTGAAGATATAATTTATTGTGGGATAATAAGAATATGGCCAAAAATACATTGGAAAAATTTGTAATAAAAAATTTATTTAATACATTCGATTATGAAATTTCATTTGAGAATAATCGACTTGTGTTAGTTGGCGAGAATGGTTCAGGAAAAAGTACCTTTGTCTCTATTCTTTATTATTTGTTATCGCTTCAATGGGATAAACTAGATGATTATCCATTCGATAGCTTAGAAATAGTAGTCAATGGTGGAAAAGCAAAATCGGTAAGTAAAAATGATATTTTAAAGTACAATCAGTTTCATAAACGACGGCGATTTCGACGGTTTCCATCTTCTTTGATTAGGCAAGTCGAAACTTCTTTAGAGAATCTTAAATTATCACCAAAGGTCGCATTAAATAATGTAGTAGATTCTTATGAAAATTTAGTAAAAAACACGAATCTCAATATTCCTTTAGAAATATTTCAGGAACTACTTTATGAGTTTATTGATGTTGAACGTGAAGAGGCGACAGTAAAAGTTTCAAATATTATAAAATACATAAAACAATATTTTAGCGATCCAATCATTTTTCTTCCAACATACCGTCGAATTGAAAGAGATATCAAAAAAATCTTCCCTGATTTAGAAAAAGAGATTCGAAGTCACAATGAAGGTACCTTTCCTGCAAAAGAGAAAAGACAGCTTGAACTTGTGGAATTTGGAATGGGTGACGTAAAGAAGTTAATTCATCGAACAACTATGGAACTCGGAATACAGTTTCGAACTGACTTAGAATCTTTAACTGGACAATATTTGAGTAATATTCTCAATAACGAGTATAAGGATGTGAGCATTGAAAAATTTCAAGAATTATCGAAAGATTCATACGAATTAATACTCAATCGCGTCCATGAGTCAATTCTTTCTCCTCATGACAAAAAGAACTTGCAAACCAAAATTGAATCCTTGTCTCAGAGTAATCAACTCATGGATTCTGATAAACTAATCGCTTATTTCCTAATAAAATTAAAAGACTTACATGAGAAACAACAAAATCGGGAATCTCGTATTCGAAAATTCGTTGACCTATGTAATAAGTATTTAGAGGGAAAAAAATTACGGTATAATAATATCGATTTCGAGTTAAAGATAGTCAATAAGGTGAACCAAGAGAGCATATCTTTAGAATCATTGTCATCAGGTGAAAAGCAAATCATTTCTCTGTTTGCGCATTTACTCCTGTCACGCAATACGAATTACTTTCTTATTTTCGACGAACCAGAATTGTCCCTATCAGTACCGTGGCAGAGAACTTTCCTGTTAGATATTTCTGAACTTGAGAACTGTGCAGGTTTAATAGCTGTGACGCATTCACCTTTTATATTCGAGAATAACTTAGAAAAATATGCACATTCAATTAATGAATTTATCACGGTACGGCAATGAATTTATTGGATCAATTGAGAAATGCAAGGGATTCAAAACAAGTTCCCTTTCATGAATACCTAATAAGACACAAACCAAATGACTATCAGCTTCATGCATTTTTTGAAGGCAAAAATGATGAAGGTTTCTATGGGACGATAATTCGTAGGCATGTGGATGGAATAGAGTTTCACTCATACCAATGTGGAAATAAAAAGAAAGTCTACGAGACATTTGAAAAATTAGAGAAATATTTATCAGATAAGCAACTTTTACTATTTTTTGTTGACCAGGATTTTGATCCCTATATCGGAATTGAATATCCACGACATCGGAATATATATACTACAGACAATTATTCCATCGAAAATGAAATTGTCGGAATAGATATGATCGAAAAAGTTTGGGCAGAGATCTTTCATCAGTCTTCTGGATCACAAGAAATGGTGACAATAAATCAACAGTTTACTAATAGTTATAACGAATTTTGTGACTTTTCAAAGGAAATCTCTAGTTGGATTATTTATCATCGAAAAAATGGTGATAAAGCTAATCTTTCTAGTATTAAAATGAAAGATATATTTCAAATTGATGATAACCTTAATATTAAGGTTATAAAAACACTTGATGAAACAATATCTTATCTGGATCAAAAAACCAAAATAGACACTAACATGGCAGACTGGCAAACAGAAAGAACTAAAATTCTTGAATTATTCAAAAATCACCAACCTAAAAAATATATACGAGGAAAATTTGAATTAGACTTTTTCATTATCTTCTTAAATAGACTTCACTCAGTTCTATGTGATATTAAGCCTGAAAAAATACATATAAATTTATCTACTGCTAATGCTATCGATATTTTTGCACCACGTTTGTCTTATCCTGCGAGCCTACAGGCTTTTATTAGAAATCATTTGGAAGGAAGAATAGAAAAATCAAGATAACAATGCGTTCGAGACGGATTCGCCTATTGTCATGAAAATTGCTATTCGCTTTGCTCGGCAATTTTCACGCCAATTACGGCTCACCGCTCAACGCAGTGTTATCTTGATTTATTATTTTTACCGTTGACAAAAACAGAAAGTGACGTACATTATATATATAGACGTCAGGAGTGTGTTATGTCCACCAAACTTACCTTGCGATTAGATGAAGATATTATTGAAAAAGCAAAAATTTATGCTTCAAAAAATAATACCTCACTAAGTTCACTCACTGAACAACTTTACAAAACACTTATTTATAAAAATGAAGAACCAAACATTTCTGATCTAAATGCTCATATTACGTCCAAATACAAAGGAATCATTCATACAACAATCAATGATGACCAAATAAAACAGAAGTATCTTATGGAAAAGCATCTTGTTGATTAAAACATATATCGACTGCAACATTATCATCGACTGGGTAATGGATAGAGAACCATTCTCTTATTACTCAGCTCGTATCATTGAATTAGTAGAAAACCAAAAAATTATTGGAATTGTGTCTCCCCTCACGCTAGCAAATTCTTATTACATTCTAAACAAAACCTTAAATAAAAAAATAGCTGATGAGTTCATCAGTGATTGCTTACAACTGTTTAAAGTTGTTCCGGTCAATGTCCATCACCTACAACAAGCTATCCAAAACAAATATAAAGACTTCGAAGACGATATTCATGCCGCTGTCGCTATTGAAAATAATGTGGATTTCTTAATAACAAGAAATACAAAAGATTTTCATTCAACCAATTTTAAGGTGATTGATGCAGAGGGTTTTATCAATGAATTCAAAAATACAAGATAACAAACGCTTCAACTTGACGCAGCGGTGTCACGGTTTTTGCGGAAAAATGGAAATAGGCTGCGCCTGCACATTCGTGCAATTTATAATTGCAAAAACCGCGCCACTTTTTCGCTGCGCAAGTTAAGCGTGCGTTAT
>NZ_JNUP01000026.1 GCF_000758165.1 Spirochaeta lutea
ATACTAGTACTGGATGCATCTGCAGGATATCGCGGCCGCCATCTGCCCTACGTTTGAGGGTTATAAGCTGGGTAGTATTACTCCTACTAACGGGCTGCATACCTCCATCTTCTAGCAGGTGTGGTCAGCTTCTCAGTGTAATCGGAAGGGACCTGTGAAAAAAAGGTTCAAAAGCACTGATGGGCAAGTGTTCTCCAGACGGTCTTAGAACGGACATTAGCGGTTTTGACAGATAAGGATCCCCCGGGCCATACTAGTA
>NZ_JNUP01000027.1:0-45000 GCF_000758165.1 Spirochaeta lutea
CCGGCCGGATTGTCAGTCCCGGCCGGATTGTCAGTCCCGGCCGGATAGCCAGTCCCGGCCGGATAGCCAGGCCCCTGGGCAGAGGCTCATGCCGAAGGTGTAACCTCTGCTAATCGAGGGACAGGGCCTTGATGTACGCCTGCCAGGTTGTGGCTACCAATTCTTCTACGGAGCTGTGCTTGGCCTCCCATCCCAGGAGGGATTTCGCCCGGGCGCTGGTGGCGTAGAGCTTGGCTGGGTCGCCGGGTCGCCGGGGGACGGTCTTGGCGGGAATCTGCCGCTGGGTAATGCGGCGGGCGGTTTCCAGCATTTCGGTAACTGAAATGCCGGTTTCGCTTCCCAGGTTAACCAGCAGGCTTTCCTGGTGGTTGGTGATGTATTCCAGGGCCTTAACGTGCCCGGATGCCAGGTCGGTGACGTGGACATAGTCCCGGACGCCGGTTCCGTCGGGGGTGTCGTAATCGTTACCGAAGATCTGCAGTTCCTTTCGTAGGCCGGCGGCAACCTCCATAATGACAGGCAGCAGGTTTGCAGGGTTTCGTTCTAGTCCGCTGATACGGCCCTGGCTGTCGTATCCCGCGGCGTTAAAGTAGCGCAGGGCTGCGAACTTGATTCCCTTGAGTTTATCGTACCAGGCCAGAAAGCGCTCGATTTCCAGTTTCGTGAAGCCGTAGTAATTTTCCGGGTTGGCGGGATGGTCTTCATCCAGGGGAAGGTACTGGGGTTCGCCGAAGGTGGCTGCGCTGGAGCTGAAGACTATCCGGGAGATGCCGGTTTCGCACATGGCGTTCAGGATGTTCAGGGTGCCGGTGATGTTTGCTACCGAGTATTTCTCAGGCTTAATCATGCTCTCGCCGGCTGCCTTTAGGGCTGCAAGATGGATGACTGCATCAAAGGGTCCCTGCTCCCTCATGGTTTGAACCAGGTTCTGGTAATGGAGGATGTCTCCGTGGGTAAATCCTGTGTCCGGGGTAAGGTTTTCCCGTAGACCCGAGGAGAGGTTGTCAAAAATGTGAACCTGATGCCCTGCCTCGGTCATGGCCAGCCGGACGTGGCTTCCGATGTACCCTGCTCCTCCGATGATAAGTACCTTCATGGTGTTACTCCTTAGGCTGTTGTCTTGTGTTCCCTGGATGTATTAACTACAATGAGTGAGCTATTTTACCGGGAGAACCTATAGATGTCTTTGCAAAAATTTGATTTTACCGTTTCTAACCTCGGCGCGGCCAAGCTTAAGAGTCCGGTATTGTTGTCCCATGTGTACGGTGACACCATTGCGAACTACGTGGCCGACGATGATCATGTCCTGTATCATATCACACTCGGTGCCGGGGACAAAGATACCAAGCTTCAGGAGTACGGAACCCTTGAAAAGGCGGGCCCCCGGGAAAAGATCTACTTTAATCCTGATCATGTGAGGGCGGCGGTCCTGACCTGCGGCGGGTTGTGTCCCGGACTCAATGATGTGATCCGGTCGATTGTCCGTACACTCTGGCACCGCTACGGGGTGCGTACTATCTACGGGATCCGCTTCGGGTACAACGGATTTTTGGGAGAAATAAAGAATTCTATCATGGAGCTTGATCCGGATGTGGTGGATGACATCCACCGGATCGGCGGTTCGGTGCTGGGCTCTAGCCGGGGCGGCGGAGAACGGACCAGCGATATTGTTGATGCCATTGAGCGGTTGAATCTGAACCAGGTGTACATCATCGGTGGAGACGGAACCCAGAAGGGGGCGTTGAAGATAGCCCGGGAGATTGCCCAGCGGGGGTTGAAGATTTCCGTCATCGGTATTCCCAAAACCATTGATAACGACCTCAGTTTCATTGAGAAGAGCTTCGGGTTTGAAACCGCAGTAGTACGGGCGACCGAGGCGGTATATGCAGCTCACCAGGAAGCTCATTCGGCCATCAACGGGGTGGGTTTGGTTAAGGTCATGGGCCGGGAGAGCGGTTTTATTGCAGCCCATACAGCAATCGCCAGTCATGATGTGAATTTTGTATTGATTCCCGAGGTGCCCTTCGAGTTGGAGGGGCCGAACGGCTTTTTTGAGCACCTGCGCCGCAGACTGGAGAAACGAAACCATGCGGTGGTTCTGGTTTCCGAGGGGGCTGGGCAGAAGCTCATGGATCAGGCGTCCCAGGGCCACGGGACCGATGCCTCGGGGAATAAACGTCTGGGAGACATCGGAATCTACCTGAAAGAACGAATAAGCGAATATTTTAGAAGTATTAATATGCCCATGAACCTTAAATACATTGACCCCTCCTATATAATCCGGAGTTCCGAAGCCATCCCTACGGATTCAATGTACTGTTCACGCCTGGGGTCGAATGCGGTTCATGCGGGTATGACAGGGAAGACAGAGGTTCTGGTGAGTCTGGTGAATAATAACTTCGTCCACCTGCCGATTGAGGTGGCGGTGCGGACCAGGAACACCGTTGATCCCGAGAGCAGCCTGTGGCGGGATGTGATTGATGCCACGGGAATGCCGGTGAAGATGACCAACGAGTAAGGCTTTGGTAGTGCGCAAAAGATTGTAAACTACGCCAGATATAGTGGCACAGCCAGGGAACCAACCCAGGTATGGTGTCGCCAGGGTGAATAGTTACAACCTTTTGCGCACTACATAAGACTTGGGGTCGCCGGCGAACACCGGAGTGAGGTATGAAGGTATTTTTTAATGCCGCGGATCGTTTGGATCTGCGGGAGTTTGGGATAGATATTCCTGCCGGACGGGATAACGCCCTGCGGACCCTGGAGCTGTTGAAGCAGCGCTGGGAAGCCAAGGGTGGTGCCATGCCGCCTGAGTGGTTGTCGGGGAATACCGCAGAACCGCCCTCCATGGATGATATCCTGCGGGTGCATGATCCGGTATACGTGCAGTCCCTGTTCCGGGGCGGTGAGTCCCTGGAGGGAGAGATTATGCGGGCCTTCGAACTGGTCCGCCCCGACGGCAGCTACCACCGGTACCACCCCGGTCCGGAATCCAGGCCGTTAACCGAGCTTTTTTCCATCCTCCTGAGCAGGGGAGGGGGTACCAAGGCGGCGGGTCAATGGGCCTTGGGAATCCATCCTGACCAGAAGGAAGACCGAAAGAGCAACCAGGATCATTTCGGCCCAGAGACGGCGGAAGGTGAACCCCTTCCGACGGAGACTTCGGCCGAGATTAGGGGTGGGCAGACCCCGCCGAACGAGGCGTTCTACTGCGGGGGCGGGTTTCACCATGCCATGTATAGTTTTGGTGAGGGATTTTGTTTGTACAACGATGTCCTGACGGCCATCCGGTCCTTTCAGGACCAGGGTATTATTCGGAATGCCTGGATCATCGATGTGGATGCCCACAAGGGGGATGGAACCGCGGCCCTGACCCAGGACGATCCCACCCTGGCCACCTTGAGCGTCCATATGGCTCATGGCTGGCCCCTGGATATCACAGCCCAGGAGGCTGCGACCCGGCCTGATCGGAGCCCCCTATCGTTTCTACCCAGTACCGTGGACATTGGAATCACTCAAAACGAGGATTGCGACTACTGCATCCGTCTGGCCCAGGGGCTGGATCTGCTGTGGAACAGCCGGGGCGGGACGGTTACCGATGATGCGGGCAGGGCCCGGCCGGTGCCCCATCCGGACCTGGTGTACGTCCTCCTGGGTGCGGATCCCTTCGAGGAGGATGAGTTGCCATCGGCGAAGCTTTTGGCCTTGAGCCGGGACCAGATGTGTAACCGGGACCGGTTGATTCGGGAGTTTTTTGTGAAGCGGGGGGTGCCTGCGGCGTACCTGATGGCTGGAAACTACGGGGAATCGTCCTGGAAGGTGTACAGTGATTTTCTGTCCTGGAGTCTCGGGATGGAGGATGAGTCCGGGACTACCTAGGCATGCCCGGGGGCGATGCTGCACCTGCCCTATCCCTCCAGCCTTGCGAACCATGGCACTTGCAAGTACATGCACATGCACATGCACATGCACAATGAACGGATAAAAATTATAGTGCGCAAAAGGTTGTAACTTTTGGCCTCCGCGACACCATCCCTGAGTTAGCCTTCGGAACGCGCCGCTATATCTGGTGTAGTTTACAACCTTTTGCGCACTATGCAAAAAAAAGAGCCGGCTCTCTAAGCCGGCTTTAGGCACCCGGCCCGCACAGCGGATCATCGGGTGTCACTTGTAACGTACTATCCCGCTCTCTGGGAGCGGTGATAAAACCTTGTCTGCATTCGCCGGATCATCTCCGGCTATTCCTCTTAGGTGGTGCCATATGCGCCCTCCCATTCTACGCAGTTTCAAGGATGCTTCCATGGGAGCTTACGGGCTCCAGGAACCTCGGAATCAATTCTACCTAAATTCTAATACCGGTCTCTGGGGGAGTCAAGGGAAAGATGAAAGGTTTTTGCGCCCTGCCTGAGGTCTTCAATCCGGACTGCAGGGTGATTTGCATGCCCCTGGAAGCCTTCCAACTTCCGACAGGGCACACAAAAAAAGCGGGCCGTTTCGGACCCGCTTTTTTTCTATCTGACTTCCGGTTCATGGCTGGAGGCGGCCCCGGGGTAAAGACTAACCGCCCCCGGGTACCGATGCCTTCTTACCTTAGCCGTGTTTTTTAGCGAAGTCTGCCATGTATTGGGCCAGAGCCTTGGCGCCTTCCAGGGGCATGGCGTTGTACAGAGATGCTCTGAACCCGCCCACGGAACGGTGACCCTTGAGACCTAGCATACCGAGCTCGGCTGTTCCCGCCAGGAATTCCTTATCCAGCTGGGAGTCTGCCAGGGTAAAGACGATGTTCATGTCCGATCGGACAGCGGAATCTACGGGTGATTTGTAAAATCCCCCGGCAGCTTCAATCGCATTGTAAACGACTTGGGCCTTCTCCCGGTTCTTCTTCTCAATCCCGGCCAGGCCGCCCTGGGATTCTATCCAGGTTAGTACCTTGCCCAGGGCGTAGATACTGAACACCGGTGGGGTATTATAGAGACTGTCGCTGTCCGCGTGGGTAGCGTATTTGAGGTAAGCACCCAGGTTTTGGTTGGCTTTGGCAATCAAATCATCCCGCATGATAACCAGGGTTACCCCCGAGGGGCCCAGGTTTTTTTGGGCGCCGGCATAGATCATGCCGAAGTCTTCCACCGGAAGGGGGCGGCTCATGATGTCGGATGACATATCCGCAATGAGGGGTGCCTCGGTTTTCGGGAAGCTTTTCCACTGGATACCCCCGATGGTCTCGTTGGAGGTTATGTGCAGGTATTCAGCTGACGGGGTTGTTTTTACGCTGCTCGGATCGGGCAGGGTGGTGTAGTTGGTATCCTTGCCGTCATACAGCACCTCTACGTCTCCGTAGATCTTTGCATCTGCTATGGCCTTTTTTGCCCAGGCACCGCTGTTGATGAAGTTGCTAGTCTTCCCGGGTCCCAGCAGATTCATGGGGATCATAGAAAACTGCATGGTCGCTCCGCCCTGAATGAACATGACCTTGTAGTTGTCCGGAAGACCCAGCAGGCTCTTAACCTTGCTGATGGCTCCGTTATGAACCTCATCGTATTCTTTGCTTCGGTGACTGGTTTCCACCAGAGACAGCCCCATCCCTTTGTAGTCTACCAGTTCGGCCTGAAGTTCTTCCAATACAGGCAGGGGTAGGGTGGACGGGCCGGCGTAAAAATTAAATTTTCTAGCCACAGGTTCCTCCTATAGAACGTGTTCAAGGTACACGGCAAATATGCTCGTGAGTTCAAAGCTAATGGCAACCACGAAGGCCAGGAGGCCCCTGGTCAGCCACTTGTTTTTGCGTTTATTTATTCTGGCAATGGCGGTTACCTGCTGGGCGAACAGTAGGTAGGTGCCGTTGTCATCGGCCGTAACCTCCAGAAGATACCCGGCGTATTCCTGGGCTGTACTAAATTGGGTGATCCCTCCGAAGAAGGTGGGATTGGGCCCTTTGGGGTGCCGGGGACCGGGAGCTTCCTCCTCCAGAGTATGAAGTTCCAGGCTCTGATTCACAATTTTGGGTCGGATGACCATAAGTAGGCAGAGAATGCTTATCAGAGCAGCTCCGAAGTACAGAAACACGAGTATTACCGATGCCGGATTATACAGGATCTTATCAAAATGAACGATGAAAAACACCATAAAAACCCCCAGGGTGGAGAGCAGGGCGGTAGCCTTGCTGTCGTTACGTTGGAGGATCTGTTGTTCGGTATCTAAGATCCGAAGCAGTACATCAAGCTTTTCTCGAATGGTCTTCATACTCAGGCAACCTAATCAATAATTGTTTACCGATTTGACTCTACCGGGTTAACCGAGGGATTACAAGGGTGCGTCTGCCTTCCCGGTCAAAAAGTTTCAGATACTGCGCAAAAGCCTGTACCTTTTTCAGGCTCCCAGCACCCCCTCCTGCATACCACCCGCAGACCATAACGTTCTTCGGCACCTAGGACCGGAGGTTCATCCCGGCGGTAGGCTTTGATGCGGTAGGGCTCCAGAACTTTATGCTAGGCCCGGTAGATGGTCAGCCGGGTGATCATGGCCTTGGGGGGGATGAGGGGGACTTCGTCCCCCCGGTGGAGCGGTGCCCGGGATTACCGGGCGCCGAGCTTTTCTGCCAGGGCTTGGAGGGCCGGGTGGATTTCTCCGGCGCCGAGCACGGCTTTGGTCAGGACCTTGCCGAGCTGGACTCCTTCTTGGTCGAAGCTGTTGAGGTTCCAGAGAAAGCCCTGGAACATGATCTTATTTTCGAAATGAGCAAGGAGCGCGCCGAGAACCCGGGGGGTTAGTTTGTCTGCGTACAGCAGACTGGAGGGCCGTTCGCCGGGGAAGTGCTTATTGGCGTTATCATCGTCCTTGCCGAGGGCGAAGGCTGCTATTTGGGCCACGAGGTTGGCATTCAGTTTCTGCTGGCTGGTGGAACCTTCGAAGGTTGTATCCATGCCGGTTTGGTTTTTCAGAAAACCGATAAATTGCAGGGGTATAATGTCTGTACCCTGGTGGAGCAGCTGGTAAAAGCTATGCTGACCGTTTGTTCCCGGTTCTCCGAAAATGACCGGTCCTGTGACATAGCTAACAGGCTTGCCGAACCGGTTAACCTGTTTACCGTTGCTTTCCATATCAGCCTGCTGGAGGTGGGCGGGGAACCGGCTTAATGCTTGGCTGTACGGTAGGATGGCGGTACTAGGCAGGTTCATGAAGTTTCGCTCGAATACGCCGATGAGGGCGTCCAGCATGGCGGGGTTATTCTGAAGCGATGGATCCAGGGCTGCGAGATCGGCGCTATGTGCTCCGTCAAGAAGGTCGCGAAAAACCTCCGGTCCATAGGCAAGGCTGAGCACCGCTCCGCCTACCGCGCTGGTGCTGGAGAACCGGCCGCCGATGTAGTCGTCAATGAAGAAGCTGTCCAGGTATTCACTGTTTTTGGCCAGTGGGCTTGTCTCGCTGGTTACGCAGATCATCTGCTTTCTTGGTTGTTGGATTCCAGCTTTTTCGAGAACACCCAGAACCAGGGCCTCGTTGGTCAGGGTTTCCTGGGTGGTTCCGCTTTTAGAAACAAGGATAAAGAGGCTGCTTTGGGGATTGATATTCTGGAGAACCACAGCAGCATCGTCGGGATCGACATTGGAAATGAATCGTGCCTTCATTTTAGGGGTGGCATACCCCTCCAGGGCAAGGTAGAGAGCTCGGGGGCCGAGGTCCGAGCCGCCGATACCGATCTGGACAACGGTGTCAAACCGCGTACCCTCCGGGGTGGTGATGGTGCCGTCGTGCACCTTCTGGGTGAAGGTGGCAATCCGCTGTTGCTGGTTCCGGTAGAATGCTCCCAGATCTTTACCGTCTTCAGTTACCGGACCGGAAACCTCACCCCGGCTGAGGTGGTGCAGAACCTTCCGGTTCTCCCCGGTGTTCATCACCTCCCCTTGGGTAAGGGTCCGGTATTTTTCTGCCAGTTGGGCTTCATCTGCGAGACTCTGCAGTAGTTCCAGGACGTTTTCGTCCACCTTCTTGGCTGCGTAATTGTATGCCAGGTATTCTGTGCCAAGATCCGTTTTTACCTCGTAGCGTTCTACCCGTTTTGCGTCCAACATCGTCTCCAGGCTCCGGGGCTGTTTGCCCGCAGCAGCGAGATCGCGGTAGGATGAAAGGGTATCAAAATTCTTATACTCTAGGGACATTGTTTTCCTCCTTGGTGTAGGTGCGGCATAAGAGTACGGGATATCGGTATTTTTTTCTACGCTTCCCCTGAGAAAAAACCTGGGCTATACTGGCAGGCATGTCTAAAAATATTCGATTTAGAACCATTTTAATGGCTGCCTTTCTGGCATCGGTAATCATTCCGGTGCTGTTTTTTGGGTTGGTGGTCAGAATTCCGGTGAATGAGGGTATTACCCGTATTCTGGATAGCGAACTAGAGCAGATTGCCCGGCTCGCCAAGGGGATGGTTGAAACCTCCTTCGAGATTGGCCAGGGAAGGGTGAATGCCGACCTGAGGCTTGCGAAAGAGCTCTATACCCGGGATGCTGTATTCAATCTTGACCAGGGCAGCCGTAGAACGGCGGCAATTACTAATCAGTCAGGCAATAATATTACCACCCTGCAGATTCCTGCTCTTACCCGGAACGGTCAGGATGTGTACCGGGACACGGTTATTCCCGACCGCTTCAAGGTGCTCTCCGGTTCGGATATGACTGTTTTTACCCTGGTTGATCAGGGGCTGGTTCGAACCTCAACGACGGTAACCCGGGGTAACGGCGAGTTGGCCCTGAATACCTATATTGATTCCAACCAGGAGGTGTACCAGCGCGTGGCCGCCGGCCAAGCGTATTATGGTATCGGCAAGGTGCTGGATACCGAATACCTAACGGTTTACGATCCCCTGACCGGCCCGGGGGGGCAGGTGATTGGTGCGCTCTTTGTCGGTGTACCCCTATCAGCGGTAACAGACCGGTTGGTTCCTAAGCTTCAGGGCATCCGTATCGGCGAGAACGGATACATCTTTGTCCTGAACCGGGATGGCCGGATGGTGGCCTCCCAAAACGGCCGGGAGGACGGTCAGCTGGTGCTGGGGGAAAATGATCTGGACGGAAACCTGGTATATCAAAATCTGGTAGACACGGCCACCACAGAGAATGCCGGGACCCTGATACCCCTGGATTTTCGAAAGAATGATTCCGAGGGTGTGCCCCGGCGGTATGTGGGGCGGGCTGTCTATGATCCTATTCGGCAGTGGGTCATTGCCGCGGTGGCGGAGCAGGCTGAGTTTGCCCAACAGATGGATCAGATCCAACGGGTAACCCTGTTGGTACTCCTGGGATTCGCTGCCGTCGGCGGTGTGCTGGCCTTCGTGATCTCCCGGTTTCTTGCTAAGCCGATTCAACATATCGTTCTTTCCCTCCAGGGCTTGGCTCAGGGGGATTTTTCCCACGATATACCCGATACATCCCGGATTACCGAGATGAAACAGCTAATCCAATCCCTGAACGAGGGGCTCATTCCAAATTTACGGAGTGTTATGGGAGAGGTTCGGGAATCCTCTAAACAGGGCAGAACCTTGGGCAGCAAGGTGGATGATGTGGTGGATACCTCCAGCGCTACCATGGAGGAGCTTCAGGAATTTTTTGCTACCCTTCAGCGGGATATGGAACGGTTAACCGGCGAGGTGAGCACGGTTCAGGCGTCAGCCCGGGCCATTGCCCAGGCTGCGGATGCCCAGGATCACTCTATTACCGAACAGACCACAGCCATCAATCAAACCTCTGCAGCCGTGGAGGAGATGTCAGCTTCCATCTCGAATGTCAACCGGATTGCCAAGGAAAAGGGCAGTGCCAGCCGATCCCTCTCGGAGGCTACCGTCCAGGGAGAACGGACCGTTACCGAAATGAACGGGGTGGTGCAGAACATCAGCCAGGGAATCGGGCAGATTAGCAATGTTATTACCGTGATTAACGATATAGCCGAGCGGACTAATCTCCTGGCCATGAATGCAGCCATCGAGGCAGCCCATGCCGGGGACGCAGGACGGGGATTTGCCGTAGTGGCCCAGGAAATCCGTAAACTGGCGGCCAGTTCTTCGGAGAATGCCCGGATTATCTCGGATTTCCTGCGCAAGACCCTGGATCAGATTCTGGCCATGCAGGAAGCCGGAGATTCAACGACGAAGAGTTTTGGTGAGGTGAGCCAGCAGGTCCAGGTGTTCGTTCAAGCCTTTTCGGAAATTACCTCCAGCACCGATGAGCTCGCGGCCGGTACCCATGAGATTGTATCGAGCATGAACCTGCTGCAAAATCAGGGCCAGTCCATCAAGGATAAGAGCCGGGACGTAGCCGGTCGTTCGGAAAAGATCGTGAGTGCGGTGCAGGATGTCCAGGGTTTCCTTTCTAAGAATGTGGGTCAGCTGGAATATGCGGGTACCAGGGTTGGTCAGGTGGCCCAGGGCCAGCAGACGATTCAGGGGTTGAGTAAGGAAAACATGCGTACCATGGCTCAGCTGGAGAAGAAGGTCGATCTGTTTATCCTTGACCGGGCTGAAAAAAAGAGGTCCTGATGGCTGGCCCTTCCAATCCTTTCCGGTTTGCTCAGCGCCTGGGTGAGGGAAAAAGCGCGGTTACCTACCGGTTTGATCGGACGGGTACGACGGGTAAGACCGGCAAGACAGACACGACGGGTAAGACAGACACGACGGGCACGAGCAATAGCGCCCAGGGAGCTGATCAGGATGTCCCGGATGTTGCCGCTAATATTGGTCGGGTAATGGATGATCTCTTTCCTGAAGCAGGGATGCCGGATTCGGTGTCCGTGAAGGTCTTCAAGGATGATCCGGGGAACTATATAGATTTTGATCGGGCCCTGGCTACGGAGCTGGAGCACTACCGGGTGCTCCGGGAGCTGGGCGTTAGAATCCCCCTGCTGTATGGCTACGACGAAGATGCCTACTTGCTTGTGAAGGAGTATGTGGCGGGGGATTCTGTTGGAGATCTTGTAGCCCAGGACCGGGTGGACGAGGATCTTTGGCTGAAGATTATTGCCTTGGCTGGGCGGCTGCGTCGTGGGGGAAAGAATATTGATTATTTTCCTTCAAATTTCCTGGTGTCCGGCAGTGACCTGGTGTATGTGGATTATGAGATCCATGACTACCAGGAGGAGTGGAGTTTTCATGAATGGGGAATATTCTACTGGCTGAATGCTCGGGGCTTCGGTGAATTTTTACGAACCGGGGACGGGAATGCCATTAATAAGCCGGGAACCTATAAGCCCTACGACGGCCCTGAGCTGCGGGCGCGGCGGGATGCCCTGTTGCGCCGGGGTTACTGAGACCGAATCCCGTCGGCAGTGCCAACCTGGGTCCGGTTAGTATCGGTTTGATAGTGCGCAAAAGAATGTAAAAACCACCGGATATAGCGGCTCAATTCAAAGGACACACTAGGGGTAGGGTCGTCAGGGTCGAAAGTTACAACCTTTTGCGCACTAACGGAGGGCTCCCTTGGTTCGCCCTCGAAGAAAGCCTTCTAATGCCCCGCGGATGCTGGGGAAGGCAATCCGGTCCAGATCCAGTCGGCCGGGTTCTTCAAGAATCCAGCCGGATATCTCGCTTTCCTGGATTGCCCTGGGAGGATGGGGTAGTTCTCCGGTAAAAATGAGATCACAGGTGGGGTAGCGGACGCCCCGGTACTCGTAGAGGTTCGGGGCGGAGGAGAAGTACCGAAGGTTCCTGGCTTCTAATCCGATTTCTTCCATGATTTCCCGTTGCAGGGCTTCCTCGGCGCTTTCTCCCGGATCGATGAATCCTCCGGGCAGGTCGAGTTTTCCCAAGGCTGGCTGCTTTCCCCGTACCAACAGGAGGATGTTTCCGTGGTGGGTGAGTATGGCCCCGCAGGCTGCGGCGTTGTTCTGGTAAAAAACAAAGGTGCAGCTGGGGCAGTTGTAGCGGTTGGGTGCTTGGTAGGATAGCTCCGGTGCGCCGCAGTTTGGGCAGCAGCGGAAATTCTGGTGTGTGGTGAAATCCGGGGTGTTCATTGCCTTTCATCATGGGGGATTCTGGGAAAAAGGTCGAGTGCTTGGCCAGGGCCTTGGGGTTGTACCGGGGGTACCGGTCGATGCTCCAGAGGCCCCGGCACCAGGTGTGCCCCACCGCGTCTGTCCCGGGAACTCAGCCCCGGCCCATACCAAGGCCAGGTGAATGTGAACCAGACCACATCCACCTCGGGAGCTTAGTCCTGGTGCCAGCGCCGGAGTCTGGGCAAGGACGCCTTGACGGGTTCCTAAAACTACCATAGCGGTTTCGGCCCTTTATCGTATATACTCCTAGGTATGGCTCAGGGAAATTCCGCTCGTGATAAACTTCTGCAGCAAAATAAAAAACGATACATCAGGTTGAAGGTCGACAGGTTTTTAAGGGCTGCAGTTTTTATTGGTGCTAGCGTATTAGCGCTGAACGGCTGTACTCCCCGGCCAGAGGACCTGAGGGTCGGTTTTGTCTCCACCCTCTCGGGCAGGGATAGCCGTATGGGGATTGATGAGCGCCGGGGAATTACCCTGGCAGTGGAGGAGATGAATTCCCAGGGCGGGATGCAACTGGCCCCGGGATTGCGGCGGCCTGTGAACCTTCGGATACTCGATGACGGAGGGACTCCCGAGGGTGCACGTTCTGCAGTCAGCCGGCTCATTCAGGGGGGCGTGGATGTTGTTATCGGGTTGCAGACCAGCGGGTTAACTGCCGCAGGGTTGGAGGTCGCCCAGGAAAACCGGACGGTTATGATCTCTCCCTCAGCTACCTCTAAGCAGTTTAGTGCCCGGGATGATTACTTTTTCCGGGTTGTGAACAGCACCCAAGATGAGGCGCGCTCCCTGGCCCGGTATCTGGAGGCCAATGATCTGATTCCACGTCGGCGGATTGCTATGGTGGTGGATATTTCCAATGCGGTATACACCCTGGCATGGTCAGAGGATTTAGAGTACTTTCTCCGGGAACTTGCAGACACCGACACGGGGGACTCGGTCATCTTTGAACAAACCTTCTATAATGCCTTGGAAGGTTCGGGGGATGGCGCCGATGATGTTGATTACCCTGGGGTGCTTGCAGAGCTGGGAGATTTAGGGGACTACGATGCCCTGGTTATTGCTACCGGGGCAATAGATGCGGGCTTTTTCGCCCAGATAATCCGTCAGCAGGGTTTTACGGGAACCTTGGTGGGGTCTCGGTGGGCGAAAAGCATGGATCTTATTTATACCGGAGGGCCGGCGGTGGAGGGTATGATTTTCTCTGAGATGTACGATCCGTCCCTGGAAACCCCGGAATTTCTGGATTTTATTCAGCGCTTTCAAAGCCGATTCGGGGAAGACCCTAATTTTTCTTCCATGCATAGCTATGAGACCATGCTGTATCTCCAGGCGGGCCTGTCCACCATGGATTCTCGGGAACTTCGCGGGCACATTGAAGGCCCCGCCCTACGGCAGGCCTTGTCCGGGGTGCGCAGGTTCCCCGGGGTTACCGGGCCTGTGGAGGTGGATGAATTCGGCGATGCCCGGCGGCCTCAGGTGGTTCTCCGGATTGAGAACCGGGCATACCGGAGGATTGACTGATGAAGGGCCAATCACGAAAACCGGGTTTCAAAATCCGAATCTCCACCATGCTTATTCTCAGTTTTGTGTGCCTGTCCCTGCTTCCGATCCTGATTACCGGGACCATTCTGGCCCGGGATTTTACCACATCCCTCAGCAGCCTGATTCTGGAGAAGAATCAGGCTATCATCACCAGCTTGGTTCAGGATGTAGAATCATTCCAAGGGCAGCAGGTTTCTATGCTGACCCTGCTGCGTAATCTTGGGGAAGACAGCCCAGCGGATCGGCTGCGGATTATGGAGACCATCCTGAGCCAGAATCCCCAGATCAACCGTATTTACCATCTTTCGTGGGACGGCCGAGTACAACAAACCGTTCCGTCCCAGCAGGATCTCATTGGCCTAGACCTATCCTACCAACCGTACATCCGCCATGCCATGGCTGATCAGAGTAATTGGACCAGGGGCGGGGTGCAGTGGTCGAATACCTTTCTGTCTCCCGATGAGGGCACGCCGGCAGTGGCTGCGACCATCGGGGCTCCCAGTGGACTGTATTCCTTCACCTTGGATCTCTCGATTCTCAACAATTTTCTGTACTCCCAGTCCGATACATCCCGGGAATTCGCCTTTATCCTGGATGAACGGGGCACCTTCATAGCCCATCCTCAGCTGACACCGGTTTTGCAGAGGGAGGATTTCCGGGGAAATCCCGGGGTGCGGGAGCTGCTCCAGGATTCGGAATTGCGGATTGCACGTCACCAGGACGAGGGGTACACTGTTTTGCTGGAGCGGTTACCGGATATTGGCTGGATAGCGGGCTATAACCAGCCCCTGGATGTGGCCCGGGGATCGGCAGCGGATTTTCAACAGACAACCCTGCTGTTCGCCGCCCTTTTCCTGCTCATTACCCTGGCGTCAAACCTTATTCTGGTCAGTTCTTCCTTGAAGCCTATCAGCAATCTCGCCTATCTGAGCCAGCGGATCCGCCAGGGTGATTATGGGGTTGCGGTGCCGTCTTCCCGGTTGCGGGAGGTTTCGGTGGTGAGTGATAACTTTCGAATTATGGTGGATGCTATCAGGGAGCGGGAGCGGGATTTACGGGATTTCAATGCCACCTTGGAAGATCGGGTCGCCCTGCGTACCCGGGAATTGAATCAATCCCTGGAAGATCTTCGCCATGCCCAGAACCAGCTCATCGTGTCTGAAAAAATGGCTGCCCTGGGACAGCTCGTGGCCGGGGTTGCCCACGAGATGAATACCCCCCTGGGGGTAAGTGTGACCGCCCTCAGCTCCCTGATTCAGGAACTACACACCCTGCGTCAGGACTTTGACCAGGGCAGTATTCGGCGGAGCCAGATGGAGGAGTTCCTTGCTGTAGGCGGGGAGACGGCGGCGATTTTGGAATCCAATATTAACCGGGCTGTAGAGATTGTCACCAGTCTCAAGCTTCTGGCGGTGGATCAAAACCTGGATGAATGGCGGGAATTCAACCTTCGGGAATACCTGGACCGGATTGTCTTCAGCCTGAGTCCGGAGCTGAAAAAACAAGGTGCGGTCTGTGAGCTTCAGTGTCCCCAGGATGTGAAGATGCGAAGTTTTCCAGGAGCGCTCTCCCAGGTGGTGACCAACCTGGTAATGAACAGTCTTGTTCATGCCTTCGGCGATCGTATATCCGTGCCCCGGATCTGGATCATGTGCACTAGTGAGAATGGCAGGATCAATATTGAGTACCGGGATAACGGACTTGGCTTGGGGGCTGCGGATCCCGGCCGGATTTTTGACCCCTTCTATACCACCAAACGCGGAGGTGGCGGTACGGGTCTGGGACTGAACATTGTCTATAACCTGGTTACAAACCGACTTCGGGGGCAAGTACGCTACCTAGGACCGAATAATCCCGGCTTGACGACCCCCGAGGAAGAAGCGGGCCAGGTACCCGAAGGCCCCGGGGTGGTCTTTCTGGTATCCATAGAACGGGATGTTACCACCGGCCGCGAATAGACGGCATTACCGGCTAGGTGGGAGGGTGTTCAACGTCCCGGATGATCTCTTCGGGGGTAATAACACCCAGGGATAGGGCAGCCCGGATTATTCCACGCTGGTCGTAGATTCCAAGTTTCTGTTGGATGTGGAAGCGATGGACGGACGCAGTTTTCGCACTGATACCCAGCTGATAGGCGATCTCTTTATAGTTCATACCCCGGGTAAGCAGGGCAAATACGTCCTGCTCCCGGGAGGTAAGGGTGGCGAAGGCGGACATGAGTGGATCGCTCGGATCCACTTCTGCTACTTCTCGGGGCATTAGGGCGGGATGGGTAACAAAGCGGTCAATACTCGGCAGGCTTTGAAATATTTCTTCCAAGAGCTCCATGGGGGCGTCCTTAAGGATGTACCCCTTGGCCCCGCGTTGGTATGCTTGGCGGACGAATTGTTTTTCTTCGTGCATGCTGAGCACAATAGGGAGGGTGTCTGGAAAATCCTGGTGGATGAGGCTTACCAATTCAAGACCGTTTTCTGTTTTCAGGCTTATATCGATGAATGCCAGATCAATAGTGGTTTCTTTCAGGAGTTTCTCCGCTTGGGATAGTTCTGCTGCCTGATGAATTCGGGCTCCCGGTTCGGTTTTCCGGATGAGCCCGGCAAGGCCTTCTCGAAATAAGGGGTGGTCATCCACCAATAATACGGAGGGTGCCTGTTCCTTCATTTACAACTCCTTTATGGGAATAATAGCCTGGATGCGTACGCCCCCCTGGGAATTTGTGCCAAAAGACATGGTTCCGCGGATAATCTGGATCCGGTCGCGGATGTTCTTCATTCCTGAGCCCTGAGCGGCCGGATTCGACGTGTTCTCTGAATGATCGCCCAACCCCACTCCGTCATCGGAGTACTGGAATATGATTTCCTGACGGGTGCTCCGCAGGGATATGCTGACCTGCCGGGCCCGGCTATGTTTCTGGGCGTTTTGCAGGCATTCCTGAATAATCCGAATGAGTTGGGAGTTTATATGGGGATCTTGGTATGCCATGGGAGAGCCTGTGAGTCCAAGAAGTAGTTCAAAATCACCTGCATCCCGATAGGTTTCTACGAGGTGCTCAATCTGCTGGGTGAAGCCCTGACCGGTTACCCTGGGAAGACTGAGATCCCGGGAGAGGGCCCGAATCTTTTCTATGGCGGTGTGGATATGGGGCTTGGCATCGCTGTTGGATTTAAGTTTCGCCATAGCGAGGGTCTGGGCGACGTCATCATGCAAATCCCGGCTTAACCGGAAGCGGAGATCTTCTTCATAGTGCAGCAGCTGTTTGGTGGTTTCCGAATCCCAGAGGCGTTTTCGTTTTTCAGATTGCAGTTGGTCGAGAAGGGATAGGGATATGACCAGGGAGATCCCCAGAATAATAATCATGATTACCAGAATAACATCCACACTTCGTCCCTGGAGATCGCTCTCATCCTCTAACCGAAGGGACATGGCGTCAGCCAGCTGGGCCAGAATCTCGATTTCTTCGGTCGCAGTTGCTCGGTTTGCCAGGATGCGCGTCATTCTGATGAGAAGGGCATTGAAATCACCATCAATTTTAGCAGTATTGTGGAGAGTTTGGTTCCTCTCAAGGAACTCAGCCAGGTTCCTGACTACCTGGATACGGTCAGGAAGGGGGCTATTCGCTGTCTGCCGCAGGTCGGTCTGAATCCGGATAAGGGAGATGCTTGATGAGAGCAGAGCATCCCGGGATGTGATCAGGGTTTGGAGGATAATTGGAAACAGGACTAGGTATCCGATTCCCAAAAAAAGAAACAAGTTCTGAATGGTAATAGGCCCCCGGGCTTTCATCTCCAATTCCTCTTGTGCAGTAATGGTGTTCTCAGTGTAAGGGACATGAGAGGGGTCCTACAACTAAAAATTATCATAGTGCACAAAAGGTTGTAAACTACACCAGATATAGCGGCGCGCTCCGAAGGCTAACCCAGGGATGGTGTCGCGGAGGCCAAAAGTTACAACCTTTTGCGCACTACAAAAAATTATAAGCCCCGCCGAAGGGGTAGTGGACCTCCGGCGGGGCTTGGGTCGTATGACTGGGGTCCTCAACCGGGACCGAGGGTGATTATTTTTCCGAGAAACTAGCCATTTCTGCCATTTCGAGGGCGGGGCCGGCAAGCTGATTGCGTTTTTCGTGCACAATCGCCTGCACGCCGGTCGACAGGCCGTAGAGGTTAATGAACCCTGTGGCATCCCGGTGGTCGTAGGCGCTCTCGCCGAAGCTTGCAAGATCCTCCAGGTACAGGCTGTATGGGCTTTTACGGCCCACTACGGTAACCCCGCCCTTGTAGAGAACCAACCGCACGCTGCCGGTACAGTACCGGGTTGCCTGTTCCATGTAGGCGTCCATGCTTTCCCGGAAATGGGTAAACCACTTTCCGGCATATACAATGTCGGCGTATCGCAGGGCCATGGAGTTTTTAAGCCCCAGGGTATCGAAGTCCATGGTGATCATTTCAAGTTCACGAAGGGCCTTGTAGAGAACGGTTCCGGCCGGGGTCTCGTATACCCCCCGGCTCTTCATTCCCACCAGGCGGGTTTCCACTAAGTCGGTACGGCCGACGCCGTTTTCCCCCGCAATACGGTTTAATTCTTCCAGGAGCACCAGGGGAGCCTTCTTCTGGCCGTTTATTCCTACCGGGAAGCCCTTTTCGAATTCGATGGTGAGCTCCGTTTCCTGGTCGGGGGCATCCTTGGGACTCTTGGTTAACTGGAACATATCGTTCTCCGGCCGGTTCCAGGTATTCTCCAGAATTCCGCCCTCGTGGCTCATGTGCCAGATATTCCAATCCCGGCTGTAGATATTCTTCTTGCTGATGTTGCCGATGGGAATGTTATGCTTCTGGGCATAATCAATAGCCTGTTCACGGCTTCGGATATCCCAGAGTCTCCAGGGAGCTATGATCTGAAGCTGGGGCGCTAGGGCCTTGTAGGTCAGCTCAAAGCGCACCTGGTCGTTGCCCTTACCGGTACAACCGTGAGCAACCGCATCAGCGCCCTCCTTCAGGGCGACTTCTACCTGCTTTTTTGCCTGGAGGGGCCGGGCAATACTTGTCCCAAGGAGGTATTTCCCCTCGTAGATTGCCCCGGCACGCAGCATGGGCCACAGGTAGTCCCGGGCGAATTCCTCCCGGGCATCAATGATATACAGTTTGGACGCCCCGGATGCATGGGCCTTTTCTTCCATGGCATCCCAGTCTTCCTGCTGTCCGACATTCACACAGACCCCGACGATTTCGGGGTTTCCATAATGTTCCTTGAGCCAAGGAATAATGATGGATGTGTCCAAGCCGCCCGAATAGGCCAGGGCGATTTTCTTTATTGGGTTACTCATACTTCCTCCAGAACCTTCCGCAGTATTTCTATACCGTTGGTAATGTCTTCAGTTGTGATGGTCAGGGGCGGTGCCAGGCGGATAATATCGGTTCCGCTGCGTAAAATGAGGAGACCCGCATCCCGTGCACCGGATATGATTCCCGGCAGCATATCGGGATCCTTGACCTGGATGCCCCGGAGCATTCCCGCACCCTTGAGGCTTCCGAGGCGGCTGGGAAAAGCCTGTACCAGGGCTTCTAACTGGCTCTGCAAAAAGGCTGTCCGCTGGCCGACCCCGGATAAAAACCCCGGGGCAGTAATCTGGCGCCATACCTCCAGAGCTACCCGGGTGGTAACCGGACCACCCCCAAAGGTGGTTCCATGATCCCCCACCTGAACGAGTTCGTTAATCTTTTTCGGCAGGAGGGTGGCAGAGAGGGGCAGGCCCCCGGCAATGGGCTTTGAGAGGGTGATAATATCGGGTTCCAGGCCGACCCATTGGCTTGCGAAGAGGGTTCCGGTCCTTCCAATGCCCGTTTGAACCTCGTCAGCAATGAGAATCACGTCGAATTTCCGACAGAGGTTGTTCAAACTTCGGGCAAATTCCTGGGTCATGCATTCTAATCCCCCTTCACCCTGAACCGGTTCCACGATTACGGCGGTAAAATCAGTATTCAGGGTGGATTCCAATGCCTGGACATCGTTGAAATCGATGAACTCTACCCCGCCGATAAGGGGTTCATAGGGTTTTCTGTATTTCGGCGCATAGGTTACCGAGAGGGCCCCCAAGGTCCGGCCGTGAAAGCCGTTGGTACAGGCCAGTATTTTCGGGCCGTTGGGGGTCTGCTTCCGGCCTGCGTACATCTTGGCGTATTTCAAGGCAGCCTCGTTTGCCTCGGTACCGCTGTTTCCGAAGTGGACTGCTTCGAAGTAGCCCGGATGCTTGTCGGCCTGCCAGGGCTGGTCCTTGGCCAAGGGGCTTGAGGCGGTTACGGCCTGGGCAAATTCTACGGTGGGCCGGGTGGTGTAGAGGTTTGAAACATGGGTCAGTTTCGCTACCTGTTCAGTGGCGGCCTGGATTATTCCCTCGTTTCCGTATCCGAGGCTGTTAACCGCAATACCGCCGGCAAAGTCGAGGTAGCGTTTTCCTTGGATATCAACCAGGAAGCTCCCCTCTCCGCGATCAAAGCAGAGGAACTCCCGGGAATAGTTGTTCGGAAACGGCGGGTTTTTAACAAATGCGTTGGAATATTCTGTGTTCATATGGGTGTATCCTTTCGTTGACGATTGAGATTTTTTTCCGGTCTCTATTCCGGGGTTAGGGCTGTTACCTGGTAATCTTGGTTCCCTTGCTTCCCCGGATGAGCAGGTCCAGATCTCCTTGGTTGTGGTAGTCACCGATGGTGACAGCCTCAACTCCTTGGCTCAGGGCTCCGGCGGAGGCTCGTACCTTGGGGATCATACCCCCCTGGATAACCCCGGACTTGATCTCTTCTTCAATTCCCCGGGGTGTCAGGCTATGGATGACCTCATCGGCCTTCAGAACTCCGGGGATATCGGAGATAAAGATGAGGGATCGGGCCTGAAGGGCCTCAGCCAAGGCCAGAGCAGCATCATCGGCATTGATGTTCAGTCCCTCTCCTTGGTCGTCCACCGAGATGGAACTGAGAATGGGGGTGAATCCCCCGGCGAATTGGTGGGCCACCACCCGGGGATTCACCGATACCACCCGGCCGGTCCGGTTGATCCGGCCGTCCGGGGATTCGCCGATGGATTGGCACTGGAATAGACCTCCGTCGACCCCCGAGAGCCCCACAGCCTCCAGGCCGGCTAAGCAGGCCCGGCGCAGCAGCCGGGTATTCATGCTGCCTCCCAGGACCATGTCGACCAGCCGCATCTCTTCCTGGGTGGTCATCCGGATGCCGTCGATAAACTGGGGCTCCAAGCCGAAATGGCGGGTCAGCTCGCTTACCTCCGCGCCTCCTCCGTGAACCAGGGCAAAATGGTACTGGGCACCCAGCTCAGCCATATCCTTCATAAGACTGTCCAGGCGTTCCATACTGGCGGCCGGCCGGCCGCCGATTTTTACTACGATGATCGGTTTGCTGGTATTCTGACCCATCCCTACACCTCCCCGTGTTCGGGCAGCCCAGTGCGTTCATCGAATCCAAACCGGATGTTCATGTTCTGAACCGCTTGACCGCTGGCGCCCTTGTAAAGGTTGTCGATGACGGACATGAGGAAGATTCTGTCCCCGTCCCGATGCCAGTGGACATCGCAGCGGTTTGTACCCCGAACCTGGCTGGTATCGGGTATGGCTGGGACTATTCGGATCCAGGGGCTGTCCTGGTAGGCGGCTTTGTAGGCCTGGGCAATCTCGGCATCGGAAACCCCCGGGTTAAGCTGGCATGTGGTGGTTACTGCCATGCCCTGTTTTATGGGAACCAGGTGGGGGGTGAAGTAGACGGTGCTGTCTTGTTGCGCCTTCCCGGTTCTCAGACTCACCTCCTGCTGTATTTCCTGGCAGTGACGGTGGCTTGTTCCGGGACTGTAGGCGTTTACGGTTTCCGTCCGTTCACAGAATAACAGGTTCTCCTTGGCCTTCCGGCCTGCACCGGAAATGCCGCTCATAGCGTTAATGATTACATCTCCGGCCACGTACCCCTGACTAATGAGGGGGAGCAGCGGGGTGAGAGATGCAGTGGGGTAGCAGCCCGGGTTCGCAATGAGGGACGCCTTGGTAATCTGGTCGCGATTCCACTCCGCCAATCCGTATACAGCCTCGGCCAGAAGGTCGGGCCGGGGGGGCTCCTGCCCGTAGGCCTTGATAAAGGTGCTATGGTCCTTAATACGGAAATCGGCAGAGAGGTCGATAACCACCGACTGCCCAAAAAAGGGAGCGCAGACCTGGGCGGATTTCAGGTGGGGTAGGGCTGCAAATACAACATCACCCTGGGCTTCGACTGCCTGGTCCAGGGTACAGAAGGCGTTACCACAATCCTTCGTTTTTTCTAAGATAGCATTACCCAGCCCCGGATCAAACTCCAAGAGAGGGGTGCCTGCAATGCTGGATGAGACCGGATAAATCCGGGTAATCTTCGGGTGGTTGCTCAATAATCTGAGCAACACCTGCCCGGTGTATCCTGTAGTGCCTAAAATGACTGCTTTCATTAGTTTATTCCTCCAAGTCGGGGATTTTTCGCCGCAATTCCTGTAAAAAATCTACCTTCGTAAACCCTTCCCGGAGAATGATAAGAACCGTATCGTCCCCGGCGATGGTTCCGAGAATCTCCTCCAGCCCCAGATTATCCAGGGCAATAGCTACGCTGTTCGCGTGACCGGCTAAGGTTCGGATGACTCCGATGTTTGCAGAAAAATCTATTCCCACGTACCCCCGGTGGACATCCTGAAGATAGCTCCTCTCTGATTCCCGCCGTTCTTCTTCGCTGGGCAGGGTATAGTAATACCCGTCCAATCCTTCGCTGATCTTTCCGACCTTCAGGAGCTTTAGGTCTCTGGACAGGGTGGCCTGGGTTACCGAAAACCCCTCCCGCTGCAGGTGGTGCAGCAGATTTTCCTGGCTGTTTATTCGGGTACCTCGGATTATCCGTTTTATGGCCTTCAGGCGAAGGGTACGTTCTTTCACGGCGAACCTCGTATGTTTGTATAATAAATATACTGTAATTATGCAAAAATATACAACTTTTTGGGGTGATTTGCAAGGCTTTGGGGTGATTATTTCCGGGAAAACGGCCGATATATTGAACAGAAGGACGGAGGTAGATGTTCAACCCAGGCTATATACAGGTCTCACTTTCAGAGGATGAAATGACAGCCTCCATAACCCTGCGACGGGCCCCCGACGGTACCGGATTAGAAATGGAGCAGGTACAGGAGGTGCTCTCTATTGAGGGCGTTCAACACGGTGTTGATTGGACAGCCCTCCGGGACGCTCTGTACCGTAGTGCCCAGGGCGAAACCGTTAAGGATGTCGTCATAGCCCGGGGAACTCCGCCCCGTCAGGAGGTGCCCCCGGGCTACCTCTACGCTCCGCAATTCAGGCATCTGGATCCGGTATTCCGCCAGATTCTCCCCCACAATGCCCCGGATGCCGAGGAGCCGGAATTCCAGCCGCCCCCCGGTCAGGTGGATGATCACGGTAGGATCGATTATAAAGAACGCAATACCATTCCCCTGGTGCACGCCGGCCAGCTGTTGGCAATTATGCGGCCCCAGCGTTCGGGAAGGATGGGCACTACCGTCCGGGGCGAAATGGTGGCCTACGAAACAAAGCAGCTCACAGTCCTTGAGCCGGGGGAGAATACCCGTATAGAAGACAACAAGGTATACTCCGAGGCTGATGGCCGCTTTGTCTGGGATAGACAGAACTTCGGGGTCGACACCACCCTGGAACTCAGCGATGATATCGGATACAAAACCGGAAATATCCGATTCCCCGGAGATCTCGTGCTCCGGGGGGGCATTAAGGATCGCTTCAGCCTCTGGGTCGGGGGTGATTTGATCGCAGAAAAGACCCTTCAGGTTTACGATATCTTTGTTGGGAAAAACCTGGAAGCCCGGGAGGGGCTCATTGGGAGGGGGGGACGGTTACGTGTCCGGGGAGATGGAACGGTGAAGTTTATCGAGCATTGTACCGTGGATATCCTGGGATCTCTCTTCCTCCAGGGGGGGGCGCTTACCTCCCGGATCTCCGTTGCGGGATCGGTAATTGGCCCCGAGCATGCCAAAATCGTAGGGGGCGAGCTGATCGCCGGAGGGTCTATGGAGGTCCATGAGGTCGGGAACTCCATGGGAGTGCATACCCGAATTGAATTGGGTGTTAATTTCGTTATGAAACGGACCCTGGAGCACCACCAAGGCCAAATACAAAAATTAGCAATGGAGCGCCAGACGGTCAGCCGCCGGCTAAAGTCCCTGCGGTCCCGGAAGCTCCAGGCCTATTACCAATCTATAACCGAGCAGGAGCTTGCCTTGAATCAGAAGATTGCCGAGCTGCTTGAACAGATCCAACCGAATACCGAGGCGGTTCTCAAGGTTCACGGCACCCTCCATCCCGGCGTGGTGGTATCCATTGCCGGCCAGGACTACAGCGTGGAAACACCCCAAAGCCGCTGCCAGATTCATCTTGACCAGAGTCAGGGGGTAATTACCCTTGGCAGGCTCTAACCTTCCCGAAGAGCATACCGAAGATACCCCCTTCACCCGGGGCTTCCCCCAACTGGAGATGGTCTCCTTGGCTAATCCCTTCGGAGCGGGGTATCTCTGGTACGTGCCGACGGTTGGATCGACCATGGATCTGGCTCGGGAACTGGCAGGTGCCGGGGCGCCCCCGGGAACCGTGGTACTGGCCGGCGCCCAAACCCGGGGGCGTGGACGCCCTTCCTCAGGAAAATCGCCCTGGATCAGCCCCCCGGGACAGTCTCTCTCCATGACCCTGATTCTTGATGCCGATGTGACGCCAGCGCCGCTATCTCTTCGGGCGGGCCTGGGGGTTTGCCGGTACATTGAGGAGGTCTGGCATCTGCCCGCCCGGATCAAGTGGCCGAATGATATCTACCTGGCGGGCCGTAAGGTCGGTGGGATCCTCGTGGAATCCGAAAAGAACCGGATGTATCTTGGTATCGGCGTAAACCTGCTCGGCTCTGTCCGTCTTTCCAGCCCCGGACCGGGCCGTTCGGGAACCGATCCTGAGGCCATCTCCTTGGAAGAGGCCAGAGGTCTCTTCCCCCGTCCGGCGACCCGGACCTCTACCGAGATCCCCGGTGAGGCCTCCGAGGGGGGCTCGGATGAGACCCTTGATGAGACCTCGAGGAGAGGACCGGATACCGCCTCGGCACATCGGCTGTCGGTGCCGTACCTTACTGCCCAGGTTGTCCAACCGATTCTGACCTACCTCTTTGAAGCACAACATGATCGTAAGTGGCTGGCTGGGGTGGGATTCCGGCTTCTGTACAAGAACGAGGGGGTTACCATCGGGGTGCATACCGGGGTTTTCCGCGGACTCTCAGGGGATGGGGCGGCGCGACTCGAGGTCGGGCCGAACCGGGAGATCCTGGTACGCTCCGGTAGCCTCCGGCCGCGTTCTTAACTGCGGATGACCCAGGACTCGCGGAGGGCGGAAAACCGGGGTTCTCCTAGACGTTTAAGGATCGCCGGGCTGTCTCCGGGAGCGCAAACCACCACCGTCAGGTGCTCCAGGATTCCTTGGAGGTGTTTTGCCGGCAGATTACTGTAACACGAGAGCGGGGCGATGCCCGCCCTGGGACTGTCGCTTCCCTTTTCTTTGTACCAGAGCAGGGACCCCGGTAGTATGGAGTCCTGGCTGGCATGGCTGCCGTGCAGCAGGGATAGATCGCCCCGGGGGGTTGAGATCTGCCAGCTATGGGAGCTGCCCGAGGTAAGAAATCGGATGGCCTGATCTGTTTTCGCCAGGGGAAATCGGGGTTTAGGTGATTCGAACGCCCGGAGCACCTGATGACTGGCGGTGGTGAAGCCTTGCCGGCCGGCGAACCGGGTAATGCTAATCCCCGGATCATGCTCCCCCGAGGGATCAGACGCCCCGGCCTTCGGCGGCTCTGCGAACTCCAGAGACCAGGGTACATAGGAATCGAAGACTATCCCGCGGTCTACCCAGGGGTGCTGGATCCACAGCTCAATGAGTAAACCGGGCATACCGTCAATACAGAGGAAGTCGGCAATGGTTCGGCCGGGATGGGTGAAGCCGGAGTGCTGCAGGGTGGTGATCTGGCGCAGACCCCGGGCGGGGCAGCTGTAATCCTCAGTTTCAAAACTAAAGGCGCTTTCTACCTCCCACCGGGCTGATCGGCCGGAAAACTCCGCGCCCCATGCATCCTGGGTTGTCCAAAATGCCTGGTGATTCTCGAAGGTTATGGATTCCAGCCGGCCCTGGGAAAACCCTACGGCAAATCCATCACCCTGAAGCTCGGCACTGCCCAGCATGCTCGCCACCAATTCCCGCTGGGGCATCCTTCTTCCCGGCGACTCGGGAATTTCTTTAGTACCTGCATAGGGTGAAAAACGCCACAGTTCCTGGGTTTGGGAGGCCAGCCTGGCATGGTCGGGGGCGGCATCCCCCGGGGTTGATTCCCAGCCCGGGGGAAACTCGGGGTGAGGGAGATGGTCTGCCGGGATGGGGGGAAGCTCCCGTGCCATCCGGGAGATGAACTGCCACTGGATGCCCCGGCCCTTCTCTTGTTGGAGCCTGTCTGCTTCGAGGAGGGCCTGCAGGGTTTGGGTATCCTCCCGGGAACTCAGGGAAATACTGATAATGGGCGGGCGTTGTTCCATGGTCCTGGTGATGGTGCGGTATAGCCGCAGGGATCCCATCCACGAGAGGATGGCAATGCTACGGGCGGAAATCAGGGGCATCCACTGCCGGATTTCCGGGGTATCGGGGCTCGTAAGGATGAGGCCGGGTTGCCCGTTCTGGTAAACCAGGGCGCCGGAATGGTTCAGAGGGCCCGGGCGATGGGGATCTATCCGTGGCATCAGGGTGCAATGGGGAACCGGGGGGTGGGCCAGGAGGTCTTCCAGTCCGGTGCCCCGGGGGTTGGCAAATCCCCAGAGCTGTTCACGCTCCAAAAGAGATTCCTTCATGAGGGATTGATCGCCGCAGCTATAGCCGGGGTTGATGAGGGCTAGGGTTCCCTGATCACAGAGATCGAGGATTTCCTGGGTAAGCTCCGGAGAGAGACCGTGGTTGCCCGGGAGGTCCCCGGAAACCGTTGAGGTGCCCGGGGCGTTGGAATCACCTTGAAATAAAAAAGGGGGAATCCGCAGATTCAGCCGCGACTCGGGATAAGACCGGGTTAGATTGGTAACCTCGTACAGGAGGGAGTTCCGCTCATCCGGAGGGGTAAGAGCGCTGGGAGTGACCAACAATGCCGCGAGGGGTGGTTTCTTCGGTTTCATTTCACACTATTCTATAAGCAAGGGTGAAAATGAAAAAGAATTTTGTTGATACTTTCTGCGGGTTTTAGTAATTTATCAGCGAAAATCGTACACAACACCAAATCTCATAGAGAAAACCTATGTGAAAAGGAAGGGTTTAGGTATGGCTAAACAGCTGCAATTTAACGAAGAAGCGCGCCGGTCACTCCTGCGGGGAGTAGAAAAGCTATCCAGCGCGGTTAAGGTGACTCTCGGTCCCAAGGGACGGAACGTTCTTCTGGACAAGAAGTTCGGTGCTCCCACCGTGACAAAAGACGGTGTGTCAGTTGCTAAGGAAATCGAACTTGAAGATCCCTACGAGAACATGGGTGCACAGCTTCTGAAAGAAGTTGCAACCAAGACGAATGATGTGGCCGGAGACGGTACCACCACAGCTACGGTTCTCGCATACAGTATCGTAAAAGAGGGAATCAAGGCTGTCGCTGCGGGGATTAATCCCATGGGGATTAAGCGCGGTATTGATCTGGCGGTTGATCAGGCGGTGAGCGAAATCAAAAAGCTTGCCAAAGAGATCAAGGACAAGGAAGAGATCTCCCAAGTTGCGGCTATCTCTGCCAACAACGATAAAGAAATCGGGCAGGAAATCGCCAACGCTATGGAGAAGGTGGGTAAGGACGGTGTTATTACCGTAGAGGAAAGCAAGACCCTGGAGACTACCGTTGACTTCGTTGAGGGTATGCAGTTCGACCGCGGGTACCTGTCTCCCTACTTCGCAACCAACCGCGATACCATGACTACCCTGCTGGAGAACCCCTACATTCTTATTCATGATAAGAAGATTTCCAGCATGAAGGATCTTCTCCCTGTTCTTGAAAAGGTTGCCCAGGCTGGTAAGCCTCTTCTGATCATCGCCGAGGATGTGGACGGCGAAGCGCTGGCTACCCTGGTAGTGAACAATATCCGGGGAACCATCAGCGTTTGTGGTGTTAAGGCTCCCGGTTTCGGTGATCGGCGGAAGGCAATGCTCGAGGATATTGCTATCTTGACCGGCGGAACTGTTATCAGCGAAGAACTGGGTATGAAGCTGGAAAATGCTGACATCTCCATGCTCGGCCAGGCTAAGAGCGTGAAGGTCGATAAGGAAAACACCACCATCATCAATGGTGAGGGTAAGGCTTCAGATATCAAGGACCGTATTGCCCAGATTAAGGCCCAGATTGAGGATACTACCAGCGATTACGACCGCGAGAAGCTCCAGGAGCGTCTGGCTAAGCTCGCCGGCGGTGTAGCTGTAATCAATGTCGGTGCTGCCACCGAGGTTGAGTTGAAAGAAAAGAAACACCGGGTTGAGGATGCTCTGAGTGCTACCCGAGCTGCGATTGAAGAGGGAATTATTCCCGGGGGTGGTACCTCACTGGTACAGATCGTTCCGGCCCTGGTTAAGGTAGCCTTGGACAAGCTGACCGAGGAAGAAAAGGTTGGTTTCCGGATCGTTCTCCGGGCCCTGGAAGAGCCGGTTCGCCAGATTGCTGCGAATGCCGGTCTTGACGGTTCTATCATTGCCGACAAGGCAAAGAGCGAGAAGAAGGGGCTGGGTTACGATGCATACAACATGGAATGGACCGATATGATCAAGGCTGGAATTATTGATCCCGCCAAGGTTACCCGGAGTGCCCTGCAAAACGCGGCTTCCATTGCCGGATTGCTTCTGACCACCGAGTGTGCGGTAACGGATATTCCTGAAAAGGAAGAGCCCGCGGCGCCCGGCGGCGGCATGGGTGGCATGGGCGGCGGTATGCCCATGATGTAAGGTAGGTAGACCAAGGGCTGCTGAAACGCATTCGCTGAGGCTGTTCTTGGTCTGCTCTGCACATTTGCATTACGTGAAGATTGAAGAACCGCCTCGGCAGAGGCGGTTTTTTTCTGTATACTGGTGAATGCATTGTTCTGTATGAGTCTATCATGCAGGTAGTTCCGTAGAAGGAAGGGTTGTATGACCAGGGATGATTTTATATTCACCGTGGGTTACCAGGGTAACCGGGCGGTGATCGACAAGACACTGAAGCGGCGCTACTCGGGGAAGTCAGCTCAGGCGTTGCTTCAGGAGGGATTGTACCGCCAGGCGTTCTGTGCAGCCCTCTATGACAGCGGTAATCAACAGGGCGGAGAAGGTATGGCTCCGGTACTAGCGGAATTATCCCAGCAGTTCCACCGGGAGCTGGATGTGGAATCGGCTAAGCGCCTCTTCGGGGTGCATAGGATTCCCGAGGAGATCCAGAAGGTTCTGGTACTCTAGCCCGATTCTCCCGGTACACCCCAGGAGGCAGTCATCCTCCGGCACAGCAGACCTGTCCAACTATGGGGCTATGGGGTGGTTGGTGCGCCAAGGGCTGTATACTTTGGTTCTGACGACCCCAACTGCGGTGAGGTCCTCGGCTTGGCGGCCATATCCGGCGGTGTTTACAGTTTTTTGCTCGCTTATAATAGGGAGCGCAGGGACTTCTACCCCGGGAGTGGACCTCAAACCCTGACATTGTGCCATCCTGACTAAACTTGACGGATGGGAGAGTGTCGTGGTACCGTTTTGCAATCTCGTAAAAAAGGACGAATTTACCATGAATGAAATAAATCAAGCGTTTCAGCTCCTAATGGCTCCTCCGCCTAACGCGGCGGGTGGTGACGCTGCTTCACAGCTTTTACCCACCCTGTTAACCTTCGGGGCAGTCTTCCTCATTTTCTATTTTCTTATTATCCGGCCTCAGAATAAAAAGCAGAAAGAGCAGAAAAAGATGCTCGATCAGCTTAAGAAGGGCGATAAGGTTCAGACCATCGGCGGTATCCGGGGAGTTATCTTCTCAGTGAAGCAGGATACGGTGGTGCTGAAGGTTGATGATAACGCGAAGATTGAATTCTCCCGTGGCTCGATTTCCGGGGTACTGGATGCCAAGGAAGAAAAGAAGGATGAAAAGGACTCGGCCAAGGATGATACAAAGGCTGAGGGAAAGAAATCTTCAAAAAATGCTAAGAATAAGGACGAAGTTCAGGCAGAATCTGCTGAATAGTTCCAAAGCATACAACCCCCGAAGTCCATGGGGCTGCCGGGGGTTTCTTATTACGTTCCACAGGTGGAGAAACGCATGAGCAAACGATTACGTTTTGTCGTGCTGCTGTTAGTCCTCGCCGTCGGAGCGGTATTTTTATATCCCACGATTAACTGGTATTTCATGGTTGGTCAGGATATGAAGGATATTGCTTCCGGCTCGCGAGAGCAGATCAAGATCTATGCACAGCAGCAGGCTAAAGATGACGCTACAGCACTGGCTGGGTTAGCTTCGGATGAACCTGCATCAACGGTTCCCGAGGCTTATGACTACATTATTCCCGTGGCTGAGGAGAACCTTCGCCTTCTTGGGAGAGATGTTCCCGGTACCTGGACTGTTTCGGAGGTATTATCTGCCTTCCGAAACCGAGACGAGCTTGCCCGGTCCATGGAAGACCATTACCGCCAACAGGTGATGGATTTAAAGAATCTGAAGAAGCGGATTATTCAGCTGGGGTTAGACTTATCCGGCGGTATGAGGGTCGTTCTTGAAGCCGACCAGGAGAGTCTGGCAGAACGCCTGGGTAGCAACCCCTCGGAAGAGGAGTTGTCGGATGCTATTGATCTTGCCTTGGAGATTCTGACCAACCGGATCGACCAATTCGGCGTTACCGAGCCGGTGATTCGCAAAGAGGAAGGCAGCGGCAGGATCATTGTCGAACTTCCTGGTGACAACGATCCTGAACGGGTTAATGCCTTTTTGATGGGTAAGGGGAGTCTGAATCTCCAGCTCGTAGACGATGAGGCTACTTCCCAGTTCCTGGAATTCCAGCAGCAGTATAGAACCCAGAACGCCATCGACTGGAACCCTGAGTTCTCAGAGGCTCCGGAGTTCATTGCCGAGGGAACTGAAATAAGACCCTATGTACAGCGCGATCAATACGGTATCGACCAGGTTGTACGCTACATCGTTACCCGGGAGGGCAGCGAGGCGGTGGTTGACGGCTCCACCATTACCGAAGCCCAGGTGGGAAGGCATCCCATAACCGGACGCCCTACCGTGAACTTTGTATTGAACCAGGAGGGTGCGGATAAATTCCAGCCCCTTACCCGAGATAATGTAGGAACTTCCCTGGCAATCGTCATGGACGGGAAGGTTCGGGCCTATGCTCAGATTAGCGAGGAGATTCCTACCGGCCAGGTGATGATTCAGGGATTCGACCTGGAGGACGCCAACGATATTTCTCGGGTATTGCGTACTGCAGCGCTGCCGGTAGACCTGGAGATCATCAGTCTCCAGCAGGTTGGAGCTTCCCTGGGTGAGGATGCAATTCAGTCGGGTATACGGGCGATAGGACTGGGCTTTGCCCTGGTAATTGTGTTCATGATTCTGTACTACCTTGGTTCTGGTTTGGTTGCCACCCTGGGGCTGCTGGTGAATATGGTTATGGTTATTGCCTTCTTATCGGCCTTTAATCTGACTCTTACCCTGACCTCCATCGCCGGTCTCATTCTTACCGTCGGTATGGCGGTGGATGCCAATGTCATCATATTTGAGCGTATTAAAGAAGAGTTCAGACTTGGGAAAAGTGCAGGGGCCTCCATCCAGGCAGGGTACCAGAAGGCCTTCTGGACAATTATGGATGCAAACCTCACAACCTTTATTGCGGCATTGTTTTTGAGTTATCTCGGAACTGGACCTGTCCAGGGATTTGCCGTTACCCTAGCAGTCGGTATTGTGTTTTCCGTATTTTCTGCTCTGTTCGTAACCCGCCTCTTCTTTGACTTCGGTACGGATGTGCTGAAGGGCTCTAAGCTAAGTATTTCCTGGAGGCTGAAGCAATGAATACAGCAATAGATTTCAGCAAGACAAGGATGCTCTTCTTTGTGGTATCCCTGATTCTTATCGTCGGCGGCATTGCCGGTACCATAATTCAGGGCGGGTTTAACCTGGGAATCGATTTTCAGGCCGGATTGAGTATGCGGGTTCAGATAGATTCAAATGCTCAGAATCTGGAGATTGGTCAGGTCCGCCAAGCCCTGACTTCCCTGGATGGCAGCGAGGTTCAGAGTATCGGCCCCGACGGAGCCGGCCAGTTCACCGTCCGTGTTCGTGACGATGGTTCGGTGCCTGGGTTTGAGGATGTGGTGAGCAGCCAGGTTCTCGAGGCCCTGGGACAGGCCTTCGGCTCGGTAGAGGTACTGGAACAGTCCTATGTGGGGCCACGCTTCAGTGAGGATCTCACCAGCCAGGCGATTTGGTTAGTTACCCTGGCGGTTGGGTTGATACTTGTGTATCTCTGGTTCCGGTTCCGGATTGCCTACGCGGTGAGTTCGGTGATCGCCCTGGTTCACGACGTTATTATTATGATCGGTTTTTTCGGAACCTTTCAGGTTGAGCTTACCAGTGCGACTATCGCGGCAATTCTGACGATTGTTGGATACTCCTTGAACGATACCATCGTAATTTTTGACCGGATTCGGGAAAATGAGAAGCTCCTCTCTGGTCAGAAGATCGGTGTCATTACTAACGCTTCTATAAACCAGAGTTTGAGCCGGACTGTGATTACCAGTCTTACGACCCTGGTGGCGGTGGTAGCGATCTTCATATTTACCACCGGCCAGATAAAGGATTTCGCCCTGGCATTGATGGTGGGTATTTTGGTGGGAACCTATAGTTCGATCTACATTGCCTCACCTTTCTTTGAAATGTTCCACAAGACCCAGGTGAAGCGGGGTACTGCTCCCGCGGTACCGGCGAAAACAAACTAGGGTTGTGCATTTCCTCGGGCGTTCCCGGGGACTCTGCAAGGATAGAATGAACTATATGGGCTGTCGGAAGAAGTTCCGGCAGCCTTTTTGTTTCTCCGGTGGGCAGCGCTCTCTCAGGAGGGAGCCGGGTATGGCCGAGCTTTTTCCAGCCGGCCCTCGGTGGATGCGTTCGAGTAGATGGGTCTGCTGGTTTTCATTGTATGCTGTGTTTTTATTGCATAACCGGGGATATCTGCTCTATTCTAGGGTGGATGGAAAATAGAACCTACCTTGATGGCCCCAGCAAGATTGCCTACCGAACCTACGGCGTACCGGATGGATCCCCTGTGCTCATTCTTCACGGACTCTTTGGTATGGCTGATAACTGGCATACCATTGCCGGAAAATTAGTACAGGCGGCCCGGGACAATGGATCCGATATATATGTGGTGGTTATGGACCTCCCAGACCACGGGTTCAGCCCCTGGGTGGATGAGTTGAACTACCGGGTACTAGCCGATGCGGTGGTGCTCACCATTCGAGGTTTGGGGTTGGTGCGGCCGGTTTTGATGGGGCATTCCATGGGCGGGAAGACTGCCATGCTGACTGCGGCGCTGAATCCCCAACTGATTTCCGGCTTGATCGTGGTGGATATTGCTCCCCGTGCCTACCCTGACGGGCATTCAGGGATCATACAGGCCCTGGAGGAGCTTCCTGTATCACAATTAGAAACCAGGCAGGCTGCTGACGCCGCCCTGGCCAAGAGTCTACCCAGTGCGGTATTACGGTCATTCCTGTTGAAGAACCTTCGCCAGGAGGAAGCGGGGTATTCCTGGTTATTTAATATTCAAGGTATATCCCAGGGGTATTCGGAACTTCGGAGCTGGCATCACACTGATGCACGGTACGACGGGCCAATGGAGGTCATTGCCGGGGCTGAGTCCGATTACATCCAACCTGCCCGGGGGGATATTGAGCTTATTCAGCAGTATTGTTCCGATGCCGGCGTAACAATGATAAACGGTGCCGGCCATTGGGTGCATTCCCATAAGCGGGAAGAGTTTCTCCGGGTTCTAACGGAAATTTTATCCAAGTGGCATATACTCTAGCGGTGCATTCTTAGGGAGGGATTATGGCGGTAGAAGCCAATTGTAATTATTGCAGAGATCTACATGATGATGCAGGCAATACCATCACCGTGAGACCCGGTAAGGCCCTGCCCTTCGGTGCAACCCTTACACCCCACGGCGTCCAGTTCTCTCTCTTCTCCAGGCATGCCACCATGGTAAGCCTCTGTCTGTTCTCTGATAGCCAGGATGATACACCCACTATCGAGATCGATTTGATTCCCGAGATTAACCGGACTGGTGACTGCTGGCACGTTCTGGTTGAAGGGATTGCGCCCGGACAGTTATACCTGTACCGGGTTGATGGGCCATATGAACCCTCCGAGGGGCACCGGTTCAATGCAAATAAACTGCTCATCGATCCCTACGCCAAGGCCCTTACAGGTGATTTTCAATGGAATCTTGGAGAAGCCCTGGGGTACGACCCCGAAAGTCCGGAACAGGACCTGAGCTTCTCGACCACCTTTGACGCAGCGGTCATGCCCAAGTGCATTGTAATCGATGACGACCGCTTTGATTGGCAGGGAGACCGGCCCCTAAACTATCCCCTGTATAATACCGTCATCTATGAAGCCCATGTAAAGGGGTTGTCAAAACATCCGTCCTCCGGGGTGGAGCATCCCGGGACCTTTCGCGGTGTCATCGAAATGATTCCCTACCTTACCTCTTTGGGTATTACCAGCCTCGAACTGCTTCCCATTCAGGAATTCGATGAATACGAGTACAATCACCGGTCAAATCCCGAGACAGGACAACCTCTGACGAATTATTGGGGATACAGCAGTCTTGCCTTTTTTGCGCCCAAGGCGCGCTACTGCGCCGACGGGTACCGGGGCGAGCAGGTGGATGAGTTTAAGGAGATGGTTCGAGAGCTGCACAAGGCCGGAATTGAGGTGATTCTCGATATTGTATTCAACCACACCGGAGAGGGCGACCAGATGGGGCATACCTTGAGCTTCCGGGGTATTGATAATTCGATCTACTACATCCTCGATGAGAATAAGCGGTACTACAAAAATTTCTCGGGCTGCGGAAATACCCTGAACTGCAATCATCCGGTGGTTCGGGGGCTCATAATCGATTCTCTGCGGTACTGGGTGCAGGAAATGCACGTGGACGGGTTTCGCTTTGATCTAGGTTCCATCCTGGGGCGGGACCAGTTCGGCAATCTCATGGAAAACCCGCCGGTTATCAATAGAATCGCCGAGGACCCCGTGCTCCGTGGCACCAAGATCATTGCCGAGGCCTGGGATGCCGGGGGTGCCTACCAGGTGGGGAGTTTTCCCGGAGGCCGGTGGGCCGAGTGGAATGACCGATACCGCGACACCTTGCGCAGCTACTGGCGGAATGACCGCGGTGTGTTAAGTGATTTTGCGACCAGGTTCAGCGGCAGTTCAGATCTTTACAAGTGGAACGGCCGGAAACCCTACCACAGCATCAATTACGTAACAGCCCATGACGGGTTCACCCTCAATGACATTGTTACCTACAACGAGAAACATAACTTTGCAAACGGCGAGGAGAACCGAGACGGGCATAACCACAACATCACCTATAACTACGGATTTGAAGGAGAGACCAGCGACTGGAATATCAATGAAAATAGAAACCGCCAAGTGAAGAACTTCTTGGCCTCCCTACTCCTATCTACCGGAACCCCGATGATGTTGGCAGGAGACGAATTCAGGAGAACTCAGAAGGGAAACAACAATGCGTACTGCCACGACACCCCCCTGTCCTGGATGGATTACGGTGACATTGAAAAACACCGGGATATATTCCGGTTCCTAGTGCTGGTTATTCAGCTGCGCAAGGAGCATCCTGCACTGCAGCGCCAGGAGTTTTATCTTGGGAAGGATCTGAGCGATAATCAGGTTCTGGATATCGGGTGGTACAATGAGTACGGCTCGGCAGTGGACTGGAATAGAGCGGAAAACCTGCTGGCCCTGAGGATCGACGGAAGCAAAAAAGAGATACATGCCGATCAGGATGACTGGGATTTTTACATCATGATGAACCCCGGGTTGTATGATCAGTATTTTTCCATACCCAAACCGCCGGCCCAGCAGCACTGGGCGCGGATTATCGATACAGCCCAACCAAGTCCAGGGGACTTTCTGGAGCCCCGGGACGAGAAGCCCCTGAAGGGCCGGGTCTACCTGGTTGAAAGCCGGAGCATGGTGGTCCTTATCAGCCGTCGCGATTAAGATGATCAAGATATAGATCATGGATAGTGCATAAAAGCTTGTACACTACACCGGAAATAGCGGAGCTGCCGGGGTTCAGGCCCCAGGGATAGCGCAGCGGATGGGGAATGTTACAAGCTTTTGCGCACTATATACATCCTGCGCCAACCTTCGACCCCGCCGGTACCGTACCCAACCTTCGACCCCGCCGGTACCGGAGATTTGTAGTGCAGGGTGGTTCTCGAACGGGGCCGCGGCGCCTGGGTTTATTTCACTCTGTGGCGCACTCCCTAGGATGCAGCATCACCGGTGCGTTGTGGTAGATAACCCTTGCGCACGAGGAAGGCTTTTGTTGGAGCCTGGGGCCTAGTTCCGGTACGCCGGCGGGATTCGGGATTCATCCCCACGGACCCAGTATTCGCTCTGGGAGAAGATGAGCACCTTACCCTTGACCTCCAAGGTGAGGGCGTTGTTAACCGCCCTGCGGCTATTGGGTTGATGCAGGATGAGCTCACAGCCGTATCGTTTACCATCCCGGGGATCAATGATGTAGCCCCCAGCCCAATGCCCGGTGGATCTCCAATCCAGACCGTAGATCAGCGGAACCCTTCGGAGCTCCTGGGTGCGCAAATCACCCCTCAGGGGAATCCCGTCGTAGGTTCGATCCAGCTCGGTGGCGAGGATATCCTGCTCTTCATCAAAGAAATACACCGTTCGTCCGATAGCCTGACCCCGGGAATCCCGTCCGATATGCCAGGCAGCATTGGGCTGTCCGGTTTCTTCGTCCAGGCTGAACCAGTAGCCCAGAATCGGGTCCTGGGCGGCAGATTGGCCGAATACCGCCCCGGAACCCAGGACCAATACAGCCAACAGTACCATCACTGCCCCATCCCGCCGGTTGGATCGCAGTCCGACCCGACGCGCCCGGGGTGTCGAACCTATTGGCATTATAACAGTAGATTTCATGCATACCTCCAGGATAAGTATGAAATCTACTACCCGGTTTTGCCAGGATTTTTACTCGGTATGTACCGGTGAGGTTCCATTCATACCCGCAACACCGCTCTGGGAACGGTTCCGGTAGGGTGATACCAGTCCCCCTGCCCCGGGTTGGTTTGTAAGGAGTGATCGAGTTCCGTTCCGTGGTAGGTTTCCTGGTTTTTTGATAGTGCGCAAAAGAATGTAAACTACCCTAGTTGTAGCGTAATCCCCAGCCACACTCCATAGCTATGGTGTTGTATGGGGGAGTTTTTACAAGCTTTTACGCACTATAGGTGTTTTGCATGAAAATCCGGGGCAGGCCGAGGGGTATAGGGCCGTCAACCGAGGCCGGTTTAGTCCTCCGGGGTGATATTCAACTGGGAAACCAGGGCCCGCACCTCCTGGGCGTATTCCTCGGGAACCTCCAAATGCCCCCAGCCGAAGTGGGTGGTGAAGATCCCGTCGTAGGCTGCATCCTCGTACTCCTTCAGGAAATAGGGAATATCTTCCTGATTCAACACCTCGCTCACCAATCCCGCCTGGGCCCGATCCGCGATGGTACAGATACGTTTTATTGCCATAGTAGTCCTTTCCCTTGACCAGTCACCGGTCCTGTATTAATAATATCAATAATAGCGTAGAATGAGACGAGTACCCAGAGCAACCCGTCCCCAGAGAGGGCATTCATCGGCTGCAAGATGCCCGGCGGATTCTGGCGAAAACCCCTCAGGAGCTGCGGTTGTGAACAGGTTTTGGGTTTTTAGGGTGATTCCAATGCCCGGATAACCCTGAGCCCCAGTATCGACCGCCGGTACTCCCCGTTATCGGAGCGCTCCCGTTTCCCTGCCGGCCCGAGATAGAGCCGCTGCGGACAGTACGGGGTGGAGTGCCCGCGTTGGATACAAAGCCCGCGGGAAATAAGGTGGAACCGCGGAAGGAAGTGGAATTCCAGTGAACCCCGGAGGGAACAATCCGGGCGGATACCGGAGATAACCCCAGGCCTTTCGTCCTTATGCAGGTGTGTTGTCCTGCCCTCTCTCCGGAGGGGCGGAGACTGAGCAGCAGGCAGGGACGAGGTGCCCGGGGTTTTTTTGTTTGCCCGGGCATGTGAATCACCCTGAACATCCTGCAGGAACCAATGTGAAGGAGGCAAGAGATGCCACAGACAGGTGTAAAAGAACAGGATCCCAAGGCTGAAAAGCTCTACCGCATACGGCATACCACCGCCCATGTTATGGCTGAGGCGGTGCTGCGGTTGTTTCCCCAGGCCAAGATAGCCATTGGGCCGCCCATCGAGAATGGGTTTTACTATGATTTTGAGCTTCCTCGAAAGCTGAATGAGGAGGATCTGCCGGATATTGAAGAGCAGATGCGCGCCATTATTCAGGGAAAACACGACCTGACCCGGGAGGTTATAACCAGAGCTGAGGCAGCGGAGCGGTTTGCAGACCAGCCCTACAAGCTTGAGCTCCTGGAGGCCATTCCCGAGGATGAGGAGGTGTCCCTGTACACCCTGGACAGCTTTACCGATCTCTGCCGCGGGCCCCATGTGGAGAATACCCGGGAGCTCAATTGGAAGGCCTTCAAGCTCATGTCCATTGCCGGGGCATACTGGCGGGGAGATGAAAAAAACAAGATGCTCACCCGGATTTACGGAACCGCCTGGGAGGATCCCAAACAGCTTCGGGAGTACCTGGACTACCTGGCGGAGATCGAAAAGCGGGATCACCGGCGTATCGGCCGAGAACTTGATCTTTTCAGTCTCCACGAGGAGGCCGGTCCGGGGCTGGTGTACTGGCATCCCAAGGGTGCCCGGATCCGTCACGAGATTGAGACCTTCTGGAAGGAAGAGCATTACAAGAACGGATACGAGATGGTGGCTACCCCCCATGTGGGCAAGAGCTGGCTTTGGGAGACCTCAGGCCATCTGGATTTTTATAAGGACTCCATGTTCAACTCCATGGAAATGGATGCCAGCGAATATTTCGCCAAGCCCATGAACTGTCCCTTCCATATCATGATCTATAACTCAGGAAAGCATAGCTACCGGGAGCTGCCCTTCCGCTGGGCGGAGCTGGGGACGGTGTACCGGTACGAGAAATCAGGGGTGCTTCACGGGCTGATGCGGGTTCGGGGGTTTACCCAGGATGATGCCCATATTATCTGTACCCCCGATCAGGTGTTTGATGAGATATCCGAGGCGCTCCGGTTCAGCCTCTTCATGATCCGGAGTTTTGGGTTTACCCAGTTTAAGGCCTACCTGTCTACCAAGCCCGCGGAGAAGTCCGTAGGCGACCAACAGGATTGGGATGTAGCTACCGAAGCCCTTCGCAAGGCTATTGAGGCTGCAGAACTGGATTATGAGGTGGACGAGGGCGGCGGAGCCTTTTACGGTCCCAAGATCGACCTTAAAATAAAGGATGCGGTTGGCCGGGAGTGGCAGCTTTCCACCGTGCAGTTCGACTTCAATCTGCCTCCCCGGTTCAATATGACCTTTGTGGATTCCGACGGCAAGGAGAAGCGCCCCTATATGGTGCATCGTGCGTTATTGGGTTCCATTGAGCGGTTTTTCGGTGTCCTTACGGAGCATTATGCCGGAGCCTTTCCCGTATGGTTAAGCCCCGAGCAGGTGGTGGTTATTCCTGTAGCCCCTGCCTTCGAGGATGGGGCGGCCGCCTTGGCTAAGGAGCTCAAGGATATGGGATTCCGGGCCCAGGCCGATCTTTCGGATGACCGAATGAATGCCAAGATCCGCAAACACCAGGCTCAAAAGGTGCCCTACATGCTGGTGGTCGGAGAGAAGGAGCTGGAAAACCGCACCGTCTCCATCCGCACCCGGAAAAACGACCGTATGGAGATGCCCCTGGATGAGTTTAAGGCCTTCTTGGCGGGAAAGATCGCCGAAAAGGCGGAGCTTTAGAGAGGCCTCGGAGCGCATTAAGAAACCGTATGCCCACTAACCGGGCATGAGAGAAGGAAGAAAACCATGACAGAAGTACAAAAAAAGGCCTTAGAAAGTCTAAAAAGCATAGACCGGGAGGTATACCTTCTGAGTCATATCGGCGCCGCCCTGGGCTGGGATCAAGAAACCTACATGCCCGAGGAGGCGGTGGATGAGCGGTCCGAACAGGGGGCCCTTCTGAGCTCCCTGGGGCATTCCAGGGTTGCTAGCGATGGTCTTGCCGAGGCTCTGGAAGCCCTGGGGGCCGGGGATTTCCTGTTGACCGAGCAGGGGTGGGCGCAGGCGGAGAATTCCCTCGCTCCGGGGCTTACGGAAACGGATCGTGCCCTGATCCGGCACGTGTACCGGGCTCATAAGCGAGCAACCTGCCTGCCCGACAGCCTTGTCCGGGAACTGTCTCAGACCACCAGTAAGGCGCAGACCGTCTGGGCTAAGGCTCGAAAGCAGGACGACTTTGAGTCCTTCCGGCCCTATCTGGAAAAAATAATCGATCTAAAGCGTCAAGAAGCCGAGGCGGTGGGGTACGGCGATCATCCCTACGATGCATTGCTGGATACCTACGAGCCCGGGATGAAGACCGCAGAGGTTCAGCAGGTTTTCGACGCCCTGGGGGCGGAACTGGTTCCCCTGGTACAGGCAATCAAGGATGCGCCCCAGGTGGATGACAGCTTTCTGGAGAAACACTACCCCGTGGCTGGACAGGAGGCCTTCGGATACGAGGTTCTCAACGCCATGGGTTACGACTTGACCAGGGGACGGATGGATGTCACAGCGCATCCCTTTACCACCACCCTGGGCACCAAGGATGTACGGATTACAACCCGGTATGCGGAAAACTTCTTCAAAACCGGAATATTCTCTATTATCCATGAGGGTGGGCATGCCCTCTATGAGCAGGGGTTTTCTCCGGAGATCGCCGGAACCAGCCTGGCTGACGGAACCAGTCTGGGGATTCATGAAAGCCAATCCCGAACCTGGGAGAATATGATCGGCCGATCCCGCCCCTTCTGGGATCACTTTCTGCCCAGGCTGGCATCGCGGTTCCCCGAGAATCTGAAGGATGTTTCCTCAGAGGCCTTCTACCGGGGTATCAATAAGGTGGAGCCCAGCCTGATCCGGGTTGAAGCCGACGAGGTGACCTACAGTCTGCACGTTATGCTCCGCTTTAACCTGGAAACCCGGTTGATTACCGGGGAGATAGCCGTCAAGGATCTTCCTGAACTCTGGCGTCAGGAAAGCCGCAGGCTTCTGGGTATTGAACCTGCCAAGGATGCGGACGGGGTACTGCAGGACGTGCATTGGAGCTTCGGGCTCTTCGGGTACTTTCCTACCTATGCCTTGGGAAACATCATAGGTGCCCAGTTCTTCCAGGTTATGGAGCAGCAGCTTCCGGATCTCCAGAATATGATTTCCCGGGGTGATTTTGCGCCCATTCTCCAATGGTTAAGGGATGCGATCCACCAGTACGGCAGCGCCAAAACCGCCGGCGAACTGATCCGCCGGATCACCGGCGGCGGCCTGGACTCCCGGCCGTTCATGGAGTATCTGCGTACTAAATACCGGGATGTCTACCGCCTTTCCCTCTAGGCGGGGTACTGTGTATGCCCTGGCTGGTCGAATCCTTCCTGTTGCAGCCAACCCTCTGGTTTGCCGGCGCCGTTTTTTGTCTCGGCGCCGGGTTCGGGATGCTGCTCCGGGGCTGGGTCCGACGGCTGGGGGTTGCGCGACAACTGGGGCAGGTGTACGCTCCAGGACTGCCCTGGGTCGGGATATTGATTGTCCTGTTATGCAGTCTGCTGTGTGTATTCGCCGGGATCTGGATGTGGCATAGCAGACTCATTTCTACTACCGGCGCTTCCCTGCCTGGCTATCTCCTGGAACTATTCAGTTTTTCTGCTGCAGGTTACGCGATAGCCTTTTGGCTGCTCTTCGGTATTGTATGGGGGAGCGGGGCGTTGGTTCTGCGGCTGCTTTTGACTGCGGGTTGGGTTGGGGTGATTCTAACGGCATTGATACATTTTGGGCCTGTGCTGTCCAGTCAAGCCGGGGTTGTCCAGTCCCAGATCACCGAGCAAGGGGCAGTCAGGTACCGCCTTTTCCCGGCTAGGCAGCCCGGTCCGGCGGTACAAGATTCCGCCGGGGAGACTGATCCGGGGGAACGTGAGAACGATTTCGGGACGGCTCATCTAAATTGGGTGCGGTTTACTGTCTCGGGAGCGGAGTATAATCCCTGGTTAACCGGGTTTGGGGTTCCGGGATTCACCTTCGATACATTCAGAATCGAGCCGGCAATCATGCAGTTTAGCCAGGGACGGTACCGGCTTCTGCCTTCTCCGGAGGCTGCTCCGGTATCGGTAGTTGATGTTGTGCCTAGAGCCGAAGGGGTCCTTTCTTTCCTGATTGCCTTTGGCGTTGCCGATCCCTTTGCCGTCCAGACCGAATATGAATATGCCCCCCTATCGCAAAGCCGCCAACTTGTGATATACAGGGGAAAAATCACTGTCCTTTCAGGCAACATTGGACGATACTAGGACTGTTATGTTAATCACCCTGTATAAATATGACCGCCGAGGGCGGATCTGGTACTACACCCTGGATGACCGCCAGCAGAGTCTCTTCGGTCAGCACACCATTACCGTTTCCTGGGGGATGGATCTGTTTTCTGGGACCCAGAAGCAATACAGCTTTGATACCCTGGAAGAACGGGATAAAAAGATTAGGGAAATTATCAAACAGAAGAGCAGAACCTATAAAGTTCTATACTCGTACTTCAAGGACAAGTCGAAAAACAAGACAGGTACCCAGGGGGCCGGGAATTCTCGGTATGGAATAGCCGGGGCGGGATCCTCTGCCCAGATGGCCTGATCCCCGCTGATCCTTATACATATACGCTACCCAAGAATTATGGGCCCGGATTTCCCCGGGCCTTTTTTGCGTCCTGGATGTCGTGGAATAGAAAGGCAAGCTTTTCCAAGAGGGATATGATAAGAACCACAGCAACAAAGGCTTCCGCGTAGGGGAACCAGGTCTCAATGGCGATCCTCTCGGCGCGGGGAATCAGCTTTAATAATGCAACTCCATAGAGGCTCATGGTGGCAAAGACCGAAGCCTTGCCTAAGAAACTGGAGCGGTGGTCCGCCCACTTACGGTTTATTAGGGTTACTATTCCCATGCCAATCCATTGAACCAAAAAACGAACCATTACCAACAGAAAGAATGCAAAGGTAACCAGGTCGAAGTACAGGAACGCTACCGAAACCGCAATGAGGACGCCGTAATCGCTCATGCTATCCAGGTAGGCGCCGATTTTTGTTACCTGTTTTGTCCGTCTTGAAACATTACCATCCAGAAGATCACTAATAAATGCCACCACAGTGTATATAATGAGGGGGCGAATGACCGGATACTGCATATTAAGAAAGAGCAGAAATAGTATTGCCGGGGTTGAGCTTATACGGACCATGGTGATGGCGTTCGGTAGGTTGATGTAATCCACCCGTTCACCGGTCTGTACGTTGTAAAAAGCGAATCGGAACAGCAGCAGAGTTACCGCCAGTAGTACGTGGGTGATGGAGCTGACTATCAGGTAATCACCTAAGACCCTGCCAGGGATTCCGTAATACTTCATAAGCTGGCGGAAGATAAGAGATTGGAGGGCAAAGAGGACGGCAGTTACCGTGATGATGCTTAGAGTTAAGCGTTTTTTATGCTCCATACCTGCATGGTACGGTTGTTATAAAAGCCCTGTCAACACCTTGACATCTCAGGGGTGTCGCCGTAGCATTCCGCTATGAATTTACCAAACTCCCTTACAGTTCTTAGGATTATATTCGCTCCGGTGTTTTTTCTTCTTTATTGGATCCCCTTCTGGGCCGGTTTTTCCAGTCCCGTTTTGTATGTGCTGATTTGGGTTGTGTTTCTTTTTATTGAGGTTACCGATGTTATCGACGGGTATCTGGCCCGGAAGCTGGACATGGTTACAGACCTCGGCAAGCTTCTGGACCCCTTTTCCGATGTAATAAGTAGAATAACCTATTTTATATCCTTTGCGGTGGTAGGAATAATGCATCCTGTTTTCTGTCTGATTATACTGTACCGGGAGTTCGGGATCGTATTTATACGAATGATCCTTGCCCAAAAAGGGATTGCCCTGGCCGCAGGGGCCGGAGGGAAACTCAAGTCTGTCTTTTATTCCCTCGGCGCCGCAGCCGGCTTGGGCATGACCGGGCTGGGGTGGTTCTCTGATAACGCCGCTACCCAGGAATTGTTCCAGCTCGTTACCCATGGAATTTTTGGAATTGCAACGGTATTAGCTCTGGTTAGTTTCGTTCAGTATCTGGTGATTTTTCGCAAGGCGGTGCGCCAACAATAGATCTGATGCGCAGAAGAAATCCCCCGGCAACGGTTCGAAAGTGCGCAGATGTGTGCAATCGTCGGTCCTGACAGGTTCACCCATGGCGTAGTCCTTGGATGAGACCCGTATTTATCCGGAGTTTTACACTATTTTACTGAAGGCTGTTGACCTTCACGGTGCAACCTGATACCTTCACCACCGTTGCCCAGGGGTTTTACCCGGACAGCGGATCAGGAAATCGAATCGACTCGGGGTTACCCGGGCCGCACATCACTCCGAGATTCTCGGAAACGATACTGTGGAAAATATTCGAACAACTCTTGACAAAATAAAGAGGATGCTATAGCTTACATCCTCACCGGCGCAGGGCTATGTAGCTTTGAGTCGGGTACGCTTACCGGGGTTAGCGCCTCGGGATGTGATGGTCTTTCAAAGGAAATAGAGAAGGGAAAGAAGTCAAGAACGAGTGGTAGGAACTGCTCGTGCGAAGCGACCAGTCAATTGGTTTAGCGAGAAGGATTGCAAACATACTTTAATGAAACAAGACTGTCTCTTTATGAGACAGAATTATATCATGGAGAGTTTGATCCTGGCTCAGAACGAACGCTGGCGGCGCGTTTTAAGCATGCAAGTCGGACGGTAACAGGCCTTCGGGCGCTGACGAGTGGCGAACGGGTGAGTAACACGTAGGTGATCTGCCCAGAGGTTGGGGATAGCCTGTGGAAACACAGGGTAATACCGAATGAGCTTATTTTACTGTGGTGAAATAAGGAAAGGGGCTT
>NZ_JNUP01000028.1 GCF_000758165.1 Spirochaeta lutea
CAATAATTGCTTTTAATGATTTTTCTACGCATTGTTGTGCATGAAATGCAACCATGGAAGTTAATCGTGGATTATTAATAATTTCTTCAATTGTTTCTAAATCCAATCGAGCAAATTCCAGCCAGTTATTAGCTTGCGCGGTCATAAATTGTCTCACCTAAATTTAATTCGGCTATAAATGATTTTTTTTGTTCTTTTAATTTCTCATATTCTTTTTTTGTATAAACGGTTATGTCGATTGGGTATATCAGACTTAGATCAAATAGATATTCTTCAACTAAAATTGCATTTTCCATTCGTTCTTCAAATGAGGATGGTAAACTATTGGAGTCGAGTATTACAGCAATATCAATGTCGTTCCCTTGGTTACGGTTTTTTTTTGTCAGCGATCCAAATAGAATAATTTTATAGGGGTTTAATGGTTCAAGAGTTGAGATAATCTTCGGTATTACTTCTCTGAGTCCGTCCATATCTTTATTATAGCTGGTTCTTCGGTCTTTCAATAGTGATACTATACTTTTTTGTAGCTAATATAGTATTGGTTTCCCTGTGATCAAAAATTTAGTAAACATAACAACCGCTTGAGCGGCACGCCGTATATTGGCGTGAAAAATGCCGAGCGAAGCGACAAGCATTTTTCATGACAATAGGCGTGTCCGTCTCGAAGCGCTTGTTATGTTGCAATTTACTTTTATATTAGTTATCAAAACTGCCTCGTGAATTCATTTACCTCTGTACTGTTTCCATTAATATTCAATAAATTTTCACCAGAGATTTTAAATCCACTTTTTAATAATAGTCGTTCTGCGGATTTATTTCGCTTGTCAGAACGTGCAATCAATTTCTGCGGGCTTCTTGATTTATAAAGAAATTCAATGAATGTAGGAAGAATTTCTGACATGTATCCTTTGCTTCGATCTAATTGCGAAAAAATCCGAAATCCAATTTCATATTCAGCTTCAGCAATTTTAGTGGCAGTTAAGACTCCTAATAATTGTCTTGGATAACAATAAATAAAATAATGAGAACCTTTCGAATCATTTAGGAACATACAATCTGAATGAATCTTTTCAAGAATACTGAGTTCCGGCACAGAATTATTAGAGTATTCTGCACGGTTTTGGGGATCTAACATCTTCTGATGCCAAACAGCTATTTCATTTTCCTGAATTGCATCGATAAATAAGTTGGCTGAATAAAGGGGGAGCTGGTGTAAGTTCTCTTTCAAATTTTCGAAATTCGGAGGGAATAGTCGATTTGTCTCGTTTAAATCTATGAGCACTTTTAAGGTTGGCACTGTTTCATTTCGATTAATCAAACGGTTAATTTCTTCCCAGCAGAAAAACTGAGCATCAATGACTTCTGAATCTTGAAGAATCAAGTCTGTAGTCTTTGAAGAAATTTTGAAGCGCCAAATATCCCAGATGCAATCTTCTTCGAGAAAGGAATAAACGAAAGCTCCATCCTCACAGTCAACCTCGAGACCAATTTCTTCCTTTATTTCCCTTTGCATTCCTTGTGAACTAGTTTCACCGGAAAGAACTGAACCTGCTGTGCACTCCCATAAATTTCCCAGCTTTTTTTGGGGATGCCTTTTTGTAAGAAGCATTTCATTTTGATCATTTATAATTATTGCCATAACCCCAAGATGAAATCTTTCCTTTGGGAGAGGTTCTCCCCGGAAACATATTTCGCCGGTTCTTTCTCGATTCTTTGTGTATAAATCCCAGGGTTCTTTCAAAGCGCTCTTCTTTTTGTCAACATAACGCACGCTTAACTTGCGCAGCGAAAAAGTGGCGCGGTTTTTGCAATTATAAATTGCACGAATGTGCAGGCGCAGCCTATTTCCATTTTTCCGCAAAAACCGTGACACCGCTGCGTCAAGTTGAAGCGTTTGTTATCTTGTATTTTTGAATTCATTGATAAAACCCTCTGCATCAATCACCTTAAAATTGGTTGAATGAAAATCTTTTGTATTTCTTGTTATTAAGAAATCCACATTATTTTCAATAGCGACAGCGGCATGAATATCGTCTTCGAAGTCTTTATATTTGTTTTGGATAGCTTGTTGTAGGTGATGGACATTGACCGGAACAACTTTAAACAGTTGTAAGCAATCACTGATGAACTCATCAGCTATTTTTTTATTTAAGGTTTTGTTTAGAATGTAATAAGAATTTGCTAGCGTGAGGGGAGACACAATTCCAATAATTTTTTGGTTTTCTACTAATTCAATGATACGAGCTGAGTAATAAGAGAATGGTTCTCTATCCATTACCCAGTCGATGATAATGTTGCAGTCGATATATGTTTTAATCAACAAGATGCTTTTCCATAAGATACTTCTGTTTTATTTGGTCATCATTGATTGTTGTATGAATGATTCCTTTGTATTTGGACGTAATATGAGCATTTAGATCAGAAATGTTTGGTTCTTCATTTTTATAAATAAGTGTTTTGTAAAGTTGTTCAGTGAGTGAACTTAGTGAGGTATTATTTTTTGAAGCATAAATTTTTGCTTTTTCAATAATATCTTCATCTAATCGCAAGGTAAGTTTGGTGGACATAACACACTCCTGACGTCTATATATATAATGTACGTCACTTTCTGTTTTTGTCAACGGTAAAAATAATAAATCAAGATAACA